>DAOQAA010000009.1:33635-52671 GCA_035353675.1 Methanoregula sp.
CAACCGTTCTTGCGACCAGTATTGCCACAACTCAAACAACTGTGACACCCACTCCTGTCCAGACAACCGTTCTTGCGACCAGTATTGCCACAACTCAAACAACTGTGACACCCACTCCCGTCCAGACAACCGTTCTGACCACCAGTATTGCCACAACTCAAACAACTGCAGTAATTACCAGCACTCCCAACAATACACCGACACAATCGTTAAGGGATTTGATCAGAGAACAAAATGAGAAAATTGATGCCCAGAGTTCACTGATTGCGGAACAAAATAAAAAATTATCCGAACAAAACGATCTCCTCTCGCAGATTACCGGATACTTTAAAAAAATATTTGGGTGGTCATAACCACGAACTTTTTTTGTGATTTATTATTTTAAAACCACCAAAATTTTTCAAAACTTGAGATCCCTCATAAAATCAAAGCCCGATTCGGAAAATCAAAACTATTCCATGAGTTTTGGTAATACTTATTTACTTCATTTATTCCTCTTTTAGCAATTTTACCCTCTCATCGGAAACCACCCCTGCATTGGTCTTATTTACGTGCGAGAGTCTTTCCGTATCGTTAAAAAATGTGTAATCTCTTTATCGAATTATCAGATTGCAAAACCAATAACCTGCTGTCACGTATTCAACGGACTAAAACACTGATCTGCATCTGTGTTATTTTCCGGTAGACAGCGGCAGTCTCTTTATGCGTCCACCGGTCGATAACAAGCGACTGGAACGGCTGCCCGATCCGGAAACATTCTTTGTCTGACTGCGCCGAGTACTATCATCATGGGGTATCCCGATACCGACCAGTCCGATGAATCAGGATCATCCGGTTTGTCCGGTCCGCTGGCGGCGTTTTATAGCAATCTCTTTTACTGGCGCGAACAGCTCGCCCGGAGCGTCGCCCGGAATAATATCGGGGTGCGGAGCAGCGAGATTGCGCTCGCCGTATACCGGATTCTTTTCTCATTTGTTCTTCTTGCCATCGCACAGGACCGGGGTTTTATCTCCCGGGAATCTGCGAACGATGTTCTGAACGCAAAAGAGAGCGGGTGCCGGCTTATGGAGATTGTTGCGGATGCCGGCGATCTCTGGGCGGAGCCTGGGGGAGATTCAGGCTCCCAATCCCGGCACAAACAGGATTTTTGGAAAATTCCCGTGATCGATGAGCCGGTGATAAAAGCAATCGCCGCCCGGCTTGATTCCCAGGACCGGCCATATGATTTCTCACGTATCAGTCCCGAAGAAATTGCCGGCGTCTTTGACCGGTTCCTTGCCAGCACAATCCGGCGGTCTGCCGCCCACCAGGCAGTCGTTGACCCGCGGGACGCCGGATCAGGACAACAGGTTCCTGCGCCGGTTCTTCTCAATTATACGGTGGATCAGACCCTTTCCGCAGCCCGTGCCGGCCGGTCCCCGGACGAACCGCTCCCGCTACGCATTCTCGATCCGGCTTGTGGTGCCGGATCTCTTTTGATCCGGGCGTATCATGGGCTTGTCCCGCCGCAGGACGCAAAGCACACGTTTGCGGAGAAATCAGATATTCTCCGATATACCATTCATGGCCTCGACATCGATCCCCATATGGTCGCAGCCGCCCGGATGCTGCTTGCCTGTGCTGCGTGTGAAGGTGAAGACGCCAAAACGCTTTACGGAGAATTTTTTGCGGTGTATGGTGGTCTTGTCCGGATACTTTCGGGCACGATCCGCTGCGGGAATGCCCTTGTCGGTCCGGAAATATCCGGTGATGAATCGTGGGCGTTCTGCCCGGCACGGGAACGACACAATCTCCGGTGTTTTGACTGGCGGCAAAATTTTTGGGAGGTCCTGACGCCCGGGGGGTTTGATGCGGTGCTCTGCAATCCTCCTGAAAACCCGGTGCCTGAGCGTGAATGGCTCCAGCAGTATTTCCAGCGGCATTATTCTGTCTATGATCGTGACGTTGAGGTCTCCGCATTTTTTGTCGAGAAAGGACTATCCCTCCTACGGCCCCGGGGAGTGCTCGGGTTTGTGACCGGTGATCGCTGGCTCCATGCGAAGTCCGGCGCACCGTTACGGGAACTGCTGCTCGGCTGCCAGATCGAAGAGATTGCGATTTGTGGCGATGGTGATGAAGGCTTTTGTATTTTACGGCTCACAAATGCCCCGCCATTGCACCCGTTTATTGTGCGGCAGGCCGGTTGTCCGTCTGGCATTTTGGAAGTGACAGGATTTCCGGCAGACCCGCAGGAGTTATCAGCCGGTGGCTGGACGTTCCGTGATACGAGAAAAGAACGACTTCTTGAAAAGATCTCCCGTGCCGGGACGCCTCTTGAAGAGTACGTGCTCGGGGAGATCCGTCGTGGTATTACGGTTGAACCGGAAGCAGCGCTTGTCATTGATGCAGCGCAGCACAGGCTGATGGTCCGCGAGGATCCACGATGCAGGAACCTGCTTTGCCCGTATGCCTGCGGCAAAAAAATCGGGAGATATGGTGGGGGTACTCCCGCGAACTATTGCATTTTCATCCCGCAGGGGTGGACAAACCATCACCCGGCAGCAGCCGGTCACGAATGGCGGTGGTTTAAGAAAAGGCACGCGGGTATAACACGTCACTTAAAAGGACACGTATCGCTCCTGAAAGACCGGCCATTACAGGGCGATTACTGGTGGGAGGTTGCCGGTGACCCGGATGCATGGCAGGTAAAGGAAGACCGGATAGTATTTCAGGCCGGGGTGTTCCCGCCACAGTTTACTCTTCTTTCCGGCCGGTGGATTTGCGATGACGATACAATCATCATCCCCTCCAAAAGTCCGTACCTGCTCGGGCTTCTCAACAGCCGGCTTGCCGCATTCGTATTCGCCGGTTTTGCAGAAGGATCCGGCACAGGGAATTATCAGGATGCAAAAGAAATTCCCGGCCGGTTCCCGGTTGCCATCCCGGATCCTGACGATCCGGACGACGCAGCCCGGTATGGCCGGATGGTCGCGCTTGTTACCGAAATGCTCGAACTCCAGCGACAGCAGGGGCATGCACAATCGGACCGGGAGAGACAGTCAATCTCATGTGAGATTGATTCGATTGACAAGCAGATCGATTCACTGGTGTACGGGATCTATGGGTTTTCTGTGGAGGAGATTGCCGTCGTAGAATCTTTAATCTCTTCCACAAAATCCCCCTCTTTTGGAAAATGACCAAAACCGCCCTTTCTGTGGCAGTTGTTGCGGCACACGGCCATTTGCATGCCCCAAAAACCGGGGCTGCTGCAAGCCCGCTGTTTTGCAGGTTTAAGTGGGGTTTAAAATCCCCGGTTTTTAAAAATACGCCCGAAAATCCGGACTCTCCATCGGCGTGGACATAATTTCCACTCCAACCGGAAAAACAGATCGTCCGTTTGGCAAACGGGGCGTTTTACGGGGTTTTCTGAGAGTCGTTCCCCTCAGTCCCCCCGGGCACATCCCGATGTGGCCTGGTGATTTCGATCCGGTACGGAGCCTTCTTCCAGTACATCTCCCGGTAATGGGTGTTCCGGTACCCCTCTTTTGTGTTCTCCTCAATCTCTGCGGTCGTTTTTGGCAGGATATAGAACCGCCTGAATGCCCGCTCATTCTGCGTCCGCACCCAGAACTCGCGGATCACAAATGGCGGGAGGGGAAGCATCCGGAAATTTGTAATTTCATCCGGAAATTTGTTCTCAATAATGCAGTCTGTATCAAGCCCGTACCGGATTTTTTTCGCGCTAACGGCTATCATAACATTTTCACGGTACATCAGCCCGGCATATTTCAGGTCAGGATCAGCATTTTCTGCCCAGTGGTATCCCATCTGTTCTGCGCATATCTTCACGTCGTCATTCAGGCTGGCAGCCGGATATCCTTTCATGAGCCGTTACCCCGGTATCCTGCGATAAAATTCCTGCAGGAATTATGTCATAAAAAAAGAACCGGGACGTGATACGCTTTCTGTAAAACCCTGCACATCCGGTATCAGCCGGGCTTTAAGAATCGTGCGGGAACCGGGGTTTCTGTGATGCCGGCTTTGAGCTACGGATTCTTCGCAATACGGTATTTTCCCGGGGGTACCCGGATCTCAAAGCGGGCTCCCTCACCGGGAATACCGGTTTCTGTAATTTCCATACCGGTGATTTTAAGGATCTCCCGGACAAGGAACAACCCAAGACCGGTGTTCCTGCCAAAGCCGCTCTGGAAAATATTTTCTTTGTAATCGACCGGAATGCCCACACCGTTGTCCTCCCAGAGCATGACAAGACCGTCCGGATTTTTTCGGTATGACAACGTGATCCGGGTTGCTTTCATGCCATGGCGGAGGGTGTTGTCAAGAAGATTGTACAGCACTTTTTCAAACATCGGATCGGCAAATATTTCGAGACCCCTGCATTCGTTTGTTAACGTAACTGATGATGGGACCTGCGAGAGGGGCAGGACCGCATCAATACGGATCCACTGCGGTTCGCGGATGCCAAGTTCGTCGTAGGTACGGGTAGACTCGATCTGCGTACGAATCGTAGTCGTGGCAGACTCGATCTTTTTGAAAAGATCCATAAGGGCAGGGTCTGTGGATTTCATATCCGCGATCCGGAGATAGCCAAGTATTACCGAGACCTTATTGAGGACGTCATGCCGGGTAATACTGCTGAGCAGGTTGAGCCGCTGGTTTGCAAGTTTGAGTGCCTTTTCGGTTTTCTTGTGTTCGGTGATATCCACTGCAACCCCGGAAAATCCGCGGAGTTTTCCGTCATCCCCCAGCAAAGGCGCCGGACGAATTTCAAAAAGAAGTTCCCTCCCGTCGCGGTGGCGGGCCGGGACTTCAATTACAGGGAGCGATCCCTGCCGTGCAAGATCCCGCTCAAATTCCTGCTGTGTGGCGGTTTTTCCTTCTTCAGGAATATGTTCGGTAATCGAAATCCCCAGCATCTCTTCCGGGGTATACCCGAGAATTCTGGTCACCGTTGAACTGATGTACAGTAACTTTCCCTCGAGATCAATTTCCCAGATAATATTCGGTGATGTTTCCACAAGGGACCGGAATTTTTCCTCGCTTGCCTTAAGCGCATCTTCCGCAATCTTTCCCCGTGTTATGTTCCGCATGGAGATTTGTGCCCCGGTAACATCCCCGTTTTTAAACACCGGGACAACATAGGTGCTGACGTAGATCGGCACACCGTCTTTTCGTTTAATCTGCATTTCGAGATTGTCTATCCGCCGGCCTTCGCGGAGTACTCTAAACCCGGCAGGAAGATCAATGCCGCTGCCGTTCAATATGGGGACAAGCGAAAACTCCGGTGATTTTCCCAGCAGTTCCTCCGGCTCATAGCCAAGGATAGTCTTTATGGATGGGGATATATATGTCGGGCGTAATTCCTTGTCAAGTATCAGGATAATGTCGGACGACCGTTCAGCCATGCCACGGAACCGCTCTTCGCTGTCGCGCAGGGCATCAGCCGCCAGTTTCTGTTCGGTGATATCATGTGAAATTGAACCGAACCGGAAACCTTTGTCGGTTTTAATGGAAAAAATTATTTCCTGAACATAGTTCTTTTTTCCGTCAGGACGCACAGTTTCGATAATCTGTGGGTCAGTGTGGTATGGGATGCCGGTTTTGAGCGATTCATGGATTTTTTGTTCAAGGGCTGCATAATGCTCCTCCGTACGCTGTTCCGGAGGTATCATCAACGGGAGCAGATCCCACAAGGGTTTACCCATGGCATAATCTTTTTTTATTCCGGAGATACGCTCAGCGCTTGCATTCCACTCGATAACACTCCCCTCCTCGTCTATAAGGATTACGGAGTCCTGGGTTGTCTCAATGAGTGAACGCAGTCGTGCCTCCCTCTCACGGATAGTCTCTTCTGCGAGTATGCGACCGGAAATATCCGTGTACATCGCAAAGGATCCCCGGAACTGGCCGTCACTTCCTATAATGGGTGTTGCAGAAACCAGCAGCGTGACAAAAGTCCCGTTCTTCTGGACATGCCGGCATTCGAACTGCCCGCTAATCCCCTGTCTGCGCTGATCTACCTGCTGTTTTGCAATATTCATGTCATCAGGACAGACAAAGTCTAAAATGGGGTGGCCAATCATGTCGTCAGGAGTGTAACCGAGAATGTCAGATATACGGGAATTGGCAAAAGTAATATGGAATTCCTCATCCATTATGAGGACTCCTTCAAGAGAGGTTTCAATAACCCGGCGGTACCTGGCTTCATTCTCACGCAATGCCTCTTCTGCCAGCCTCTGGTCAGTGATATCTTTTACGTGAACGAGGAGGAGGTCCGGCGGGACGTATGCAGCAGTCAGATCGATTAACCGGCCCGGCCGGAAATGGGTTGAAGAGATCTCCGTGTTCCAGACAGATCTTTGAGTGAAACTGCGTCTCATCCCCTCAAGAATATCCGGCCGCTCTGCATACATGTCACTGGCTTTTTGTAAGAGATACCGGGCTGCCTGTCCTCCGCTTACGGATTCTGCGGCCTTGTTATACCCGACAAGAACAAAATCCCCGTTTTTCTCCTGCCAGGTAAAGATGGGCAGCGGGTTGTTTTCGTACTGGGCCCGGAATCTGTCCTCGCTCTGCTTCAGGATTTCTTCCGCTTTTTTCCGTGCGGAAATATCTGTATGGATCCCCACCATCCGGATGGCATTGCCCTCAGGATCCCACGCAACGACTTTACCCCGCGTGAGTACCCACTTCCATTCCCCGCTTTTTGTGCGCATCCGCAGGTCGAGGGTATATCCCCTGCCTTTGTTTTTGAGGACTTTTTGTATCTCCGTTTCGACCGTTTCCCTGTCATCAGGATGAATAAGGCTCAAAAAAGTGGAATAACCGGCGGGCATTTCACCCGGTTCATACCCGAGCATGGTCCACCAGTGCGGGCTTAAGACTACCCGGCCAGATGGAACATCCCAGTCCCAGAACCCGTCACTTGTTGCATCGAACGTAAGCCGCAGGCGCTCCTCGCTCTTTTGCCGCTCCAGTTCTGCGAGTTTCTTCTCGGTGATATCTACGGCCTGCGTAAAGAAGATATCGCGATCCCCTACCCTGATTCGCTGCCCGGTAAAATCCAGTGTCTTTGTATCTCCGGATTTTGTCTTGATCGGTATCTCTATGTTTTGAATTATGCCCTCTGTGCCAAGCACCTCAACCATACGATCACGCCAGGCGGGATTGATAAAGAGGCTGATATCCTCAGTAGTCCTGCCAATGACTTCCTGCCGGGTATAACCGGTTGTGCGTGTCCATGCATCATTGACATCAATCAGCCTGCCGCTGTTAAAATCGGTGATTGCTTCAAGACTTGGGTTAGATGTAAAAAGTTTTGAGAACTTTTCTTCTGACCGGATCCTCTCAAGTTCTGCCCTCCTCCTGCGGACTGCCTGCCGGATCTTATGGGCGAGCTCTGCAAACTGTGCAGTCGGGTCACCGCCTTTCTGGAGGTAGAAGTCTGCGCCGTTGTTGATTGCATCGATCACGACCTCTTCCCGGCCTCTTCCGGTAAAAAGGATAAAGGGAATATCTGTCTGTTGTGCACGAACCCCTTTTAAGAATTCTATCCCGTCCATGCCCGGCATCTGGTAATCGGAAATGATGGCATCGTATGACCGGACAGACCCGTTTCCAAGGATTTCCTGTGCCGATGTTGCGGTTTTTACGGAGAACTCGCCGGTCTGCTCCAGAAAGAGCTTCGCTATTTCAAGGAGGGCGGGTTCATCATCGACGTATAGGACAGAGATCATCGTTATTGACCTCAAATTATGAGATGATCAACAGAAGATTATGATGGTAGAAAAAGATTCCTTTCTATCAATTCCCGGGTAACCGGATGTTTTTACCCCTCATATCGTAGTTGTAATGATTACAGGGGTTTTGTAGAACCGGAATTCCCGGTTCCATACATCCGGTAATATCAGCGCCCGGGACTGCCCCGGCACAGGGGTTTTGCCAGGTGCCTCCGGGCGGTCGGCGGGACCTCGTACCAATCGGCTTTGAGTGCCCGGGGCACCCCCTGAACTTCCGGCTCTTTTGCATGAGCCCCGCATTTCCGGCACTTGAACCCCTTGTCTTTTCCGGCGCTTGTCATGCGCTTGCTGCATGCACTGCAAAGTGGAGCCTGAGTTCGGATATCGCGTACCGGATTAACAAGACACATCTTTTCAAGGTTGATACTCCCTTTCTTGTAGCTCCCCACCGCGATGATCTCATCGCCCGGAACAAGCGCCCTGATTATGTCCCGGAAGTTCTTTGTCGGTTCATATGCCATGCACCTGACTTCGGTTTCATCGTCACGGATCAAAAACGAAACATGCCCGCCTTCTCCGGTGACCGGCCGACCGGAAACGATCCCCTTCACACGGTACGATATCCCTTCCCGCAGCGTCCCGCATGTCCCGGAAACAAGATGTGCATCCGTTCCCTGGTTTGTGAGCCAGATCTGTTCAAGCGCCGGTTTTTCGGATACAATAAGCGATCGTGCTGCCATCACCCACGATGGGCTTTCGCCACGGATGCCAAAGAGGACCGGGTCCGGAGTGTGCGGCACGCAGACAACGACCTGGTTTGCAAAGTCTACGGTATCCCACGTGTGCGGGAACGTTGCTTCTTCTGCGGCAAAGAGGCTCTCTTTGTCGACATCCCGGGGCGTGCCCCACCGGGCGGGCTCGCGGTACGTGAGGATCTCGTAGGTGGAATCGGCAAAGACGCTTGAAACCGCAGCGGTTGCGCCAACAAGGCCACGCCGGTTCTTCCAGCCCCTGTACCGGGCGCCCGCTGCATCAAGGATACTGACGGCATCACCAATTTCACAAAAATCGGTTACTGCTTTCTGGTAGAATGCCGGGTCGAGGCGGTTTTCCGCGACGACAACACCGGGGTTTGTCTTGTCGCAGGAAAAATCTGCAAGTTCCTCAACGATGGCACACGCGAGCATAAACGCCAGGTCCGGATCGCCGTCCACGTCAAGCGCGATTGCTGCGTTCCCCCGGGTCTTGAACGTCACGTTCGGGTTGAGCCGGACAAGGCGTGCCTCCCGCACCCGCATATGTTCGCGGATCAGCCTGCGGGCAAGCACTGCGCCAAGATAGGTCGTGCACATACCCGCTGGTGAATCCGTGTCATCAATACCGATCAGCATGTCTATATATATATGTTGGAACGCTCTATCCATTTGTAACTACATGTCCCTGGAACGCCAGCTCCAACTGGTAACAAGCGTCATGATATCGGCGGGATTTGAGGTATCCGAGAAGTTTACACTCCGCCCGCGGAGTTTCGATCTCATCGCGCGCAACAACGGGACCCTGCTTGTAATAAAAGTCGTGACCCACATCGATTCGGTCAGTGAAGAAGCCGCATTCGACCTTGATGTGATCGCACAGCACCTTGGCGCCGTGCCCCTGATCATTGGCGAACGGGCACGCGAGGCCGAACTTGAGCGTGGTGCGGTCTATGTCCGATACGGTATCTACGCGATCAGTGTCGCGACGCTGTACGATTATTTTGTCGAGAAGATCCCGCCGCTCGTCTATGCATCCCCCGGGGGGTTGTATGTCAATATTAATGGCGAAGTTCTGCGGGATCTCCGCGAGAGCCGTAGTATGTCGCTTGGCGATCTCGGCCAGGTGCTTGGTGTATCCCGGCGTACCATCAGCAAGTACGAGAGCGGAATGGGTACGACGCTTGAAGTCGCGATCAGGATCGAGGAGTACTTTAATACCGGGGTGGTCGAGTCCATCGATCTCATCGTCCGCGAGCCGGCCGGCCCCGACCGTGAAACCGTCCACAAGCGGCACGACCCGGAAAGCCCTATCGAGTTTCTCGAACGGCTGGGTATACAACTCCACACGCTCCGGGGGGCACCGTTCCAGGCGCTCCTCACCTTTGATAAACACACGATACTGACCGGCTATGGCCCGGCGCAGAAAGTAGTAAAAAGGGCTGCACTTATGAGCAATCTCTCAAAGATTGCAAAGAAACACTCGATGTGCATCATCACCGATTACCATCACGAAAAAAAGATCGGGCGGACGCTTGTGATTGGTGAGGAGCGCCTCCATACAATAGAGGACGGGTTCGAGCTTCTCGACCTGCTCGGCGACTAATTTTTTAAGCAAATTTTATATAGAACCACAAACCAATTTTAGTGCTAAAAGTGGTGATAATTTAATGTCTCAACAACTTGGAGGACAACCAATTCTCATTCTCAAGGAAGGCACCAACCGGACCCGCGGGCGTGACGCCCAGGGCATGAACATCACCGCTGCAATGGCAGTTGCCAGCGCAGTCAGGACCACGCTCGGCCCCAAAGGTATGGACAAGATGCTTGTCGACACCATTGGCGATGTTGTGATCACAAACGATGGTGTCACCATTTTAAAAGAGATGGACATTGAGCACCCGGCCGCAAAGATGATGGTCGAGGTCGCAAAGACCCAGGATGACGAGGTCGGCGACGGGACCACGTCCGCTGTAGTTATCGGCGGAGAACTTTTAAAGAAGGCCGAGGGACTGCTCGAACAGGATGTCCACCCGACCGTGATCACCCACGGTTACCGCATGGCAGCCGAGAAGGCCCAGGAGTTCTTAAAGGACATCGCATTCGACGTCAAGTCCACCGACAAGACCCTCTTAAAGAATATTGCCGGGACCGCAATGACTGGCAAGAGCGCGGAGGCCTCAAAGGAGAAGCTCTGTGACCTCGTAGTGAAGGCAGTTACCATGGTCACTGATGCTGACGGCACGGTAGACATCGAGAACATCAAGGTCGAGAAGAAGAACGGCGGATCCATCGAGGACTCCGAGATCGTGGAGGGCGTCCTTGTCGACAAGGAGCGCGTCCACCCCGCTATGCCAAAGAAGGTCACAAACGCAAAGATCCTTCTCTTAAATGCAGCCGTCGAGTTCAAGAAGACCGAAGTCGATGCAGAGATCAACATCACCCACCCCGACCAGTTACAGGCATTCCTCGATGAAGAGGAACGCATGGTCAAGGGCATTGTCGACAAGATCGTCAAGAGCGGTGCAAATGTCCTCTTCTGCCAGAAAGGTATCGACGACATCGCACAGCACTACCTTGCAAAGGCCGGCATCTTCGCCGTCCGCCGTGTCAAGAAGAGCGACATGGAGAAACTTGCCCGGGCAACCGGTGGCAGCCTAGTCTCCTCCATCGACGCGATCAGCAAGGAAGAGCTCGGCAAAGCGGGCATTGTCGAGGAGCGCAAGGTCTCCGGCGAAGAGATGACCTTTGTCGAGCAGTGCAAGAACCCGAAGGCAGTCTCGATTATCGTCAAGGGCGGCACCGAACATGTCGTCGACGAGCTTGAGCGTGCCATCCACGACGCACTCCGCGTTGTCGGTGTTGTTGTCGAGGACAAGAAGGTTGTCGCAGGCGGCGGCGCACCCGAGACCGAGCTCTCGCTCCGGCTCCGCGAGTACGCGGCAACTGTCGGCGGCAAGGAGCAGCTGGCCATTGAAGCCTTCGCATCGGCACTTGAGATCATCCCAAGAACCCTTGCAGAGAACGCAGGTCTCGACCCCATCGACATGCTTGTCGAGATCCGTGCAACCCACGAGAAGGGCAAGAAGACCTACGGCCTGAACGTCTTCGAGGGCAAGGCAGTCGATATGAAGGCTGCCGGTGTCGTCGAGCCACTCCGTGTCAAGACCCAGGCAATTTCATCCGCAGCAGAAGCAGCGATCATGATCCTCCGCATTGATGATGTGATCGCATCCTCCAAGTCCCCCGAGCCGGCAGGCGGCATGCCACCGGGCGGCATGGGTGGAATGGGCGGAATGCCACCGGGCATGGGCGACTACTAAAGTCCCCTCTATTTTTAATGTATTTGTTTTTCCTGTACCGTGGTTTGTGTTCCAGCCGGGTGGTGTTTTACTGAAATCCTGCATAAGCAGGTCATGTACGGTGGGATTATCGAGTACTGAAGATACTATAGAGACATTTTCTGATAATATCCCACGATCATCTCTGGCGCCCCCTCATTATCCGGATGTATCGGATCCCAAAACAGACGGGTGCCGAACATAAGGGTGTCGGGCGGCGGGAAGTAAATCAGTGATAATTCTGTTTTCTTAGTGGATTGCAGGATCCCGAATAACAAAAAAGGCTTTTAACGAAATACATGCGAAAAAAGAAAAAAATGTTCGTTTTGATTAACCTGTAAGAGTACGTCCGGATTTTACAATGATAGTTCCGGTAACGGTTGAGTTTTCAATAAGAGCATAGGTGTATGTCCCGGTTTTCTCACTAAAGGAGAACGAGAACTGGCTCTTTGGCAGAATATCTCCGGAGTTGAACATACCTGCGTTATCCCCGGTTGCTTTGACGCCATGGACGACAGTGTCATCGTTTACCCAGATAATACCTGTGCCTGGGAGTACAATATCCGTCTGGGGGGTAAAGCCGGCACTGGTGATGTGAATCGTCGTAACCTGGTTTGCTGCTGTTACTGTCGGGGTTACATTTACCGGGGTTTCGGTTGCCACGGTTGTTACATTTGCCACCGGTGCGGTTACGTTTGCAACAATCGTCGCGGTTGTGCTTGGTACTGTGGTTTCCACAGTCGTAACAACAGTAGTAGCGATCGTGGTGGCCTCAGTAGTCGGCACAGTTGTTACCTCTGCAGGAGTTGTTGCAGGTTGTGTGCACCCGGTGACTGCCACCAGTGCAACCAGAAAGATAATAAATCCCATGAAGAGTTTCATATGCAGTACAGATGAAATGTCCATTATTAAATAAATTTACCTCCTTTTGTGGCTGAATCTTTGGCTGATCCTGAAAAATACTGCGAAACGCGGGGTACATTTCCTGTACTCTGGAATACCCGGCAGAAAGAAATTCCCGGATAACCGTAAAGGTTGTAATTTTTCCTGCGACAGGTTAATGATACCCGGAATGCATGCATCATGCATGAACGACCGGTTTATCAGCACGAGCTACCGTACTGACTGCTACCATTGCCGGGAAGTGGCAGATCAGATCATCCGAGCGATGCCAAACAGGGCTGATGTCATTTGTGAAGCCTGTGGGGCGACCCGGGTTTTTGTCCCCCGGATTGAGGATGTTGATGAGACCGGGAAATATGCCGGGCCCGGCCGCTGGCCGGTATGGTCTCTTGCAGTGGATGCAGCATGCCGGAACTGTAAAACTAACGGCCCTCATGACATTACTGTCAGTTGCCGTGCCATCACGGTACGGTGCCGGAACTGCCGGTTTACGCATCTCTACCGGTTTGATCTGGAATATATTGCGGGAGATTCAACAAAAGATTCAACAGCCGATCCGGTAACAGGCCGTTCTCATACCTGTCCATGACAATACTTAAACCATAGAGAATTTTAACAAAAATCACCAGTATCCCCTGAATTTTTAAAATCCTTTCAGGTACTAATGATAGTCCGCAGGCATTCCCGACCGGCGATTAACCGGAATTTTACATATTTCTACCTGTGGTTCACACACGAAAATAACAAGGCGGGCAATCTCTTTTGTAAAATCCCAAAGTCAAGACAGAAAAAAAGTACTATTCACGAAAAAGGGCCTGAATGCACCTTTTGATCGATACGGGCAAGGACATCGTCTGTTGCCCGCCGGAGATTTTCCGGTGAAGTGGAAGCAAACTCCAGCAATGGCTGTCGGGCGGATTCCCCCATATCCACAAGCGCCCGCATCGCTTTTTGCCGGATCATGACGTTCCTGTTTATCAGCGCCTTTGCAAGAAGGCCTACGGTTTCCGGCCGTGCCATCTTTCCCAGCGTGAGAATAACTCCCATCTGCATCTCTTCATCTGCAGTATTCAGCGCACAGGTAAGCGGCGGAATGGCAGCCGGTCCCATGTGGGCGATATCGAGCCAGTTCTCCTGTGCCATCAGGAAATATACTTTTTCATCAGTAGTCGCGGGTTTCCAGTTCTGCCGTATAAGTCCAGTCGCAGCGCCTTCGCGGATATCTCCTGAAGGATGTTTCAAAGCATCGACAAGAGCCGGTATTGCCGGCTCCCCGATCTCGAACAACGCATCCTTGGCAATTTCCCGGACCGTATATTCTTCATCTCCAAGAGCCGGAATCAGGGACCGTGATGAGGATGGATCGCCGATATAACCAAGGACGCGTGCTGCTGTCTCTCTCGTGTGCTCATCCGGATCATGCAGGAGTTCTGCAACTCTCCCTACAACCCGGTTGTCCCCGATATATCCGAGCGTTTCCAGTGCTGCCTGCTGGAGACGGGGATCCGGAGATGACAGGATACTGCTGACGGGTTCGACAGCCCTGCGGTCTCCCAGTTTTCCAAGCGTATGGAGGATCCAGATCTTTTCTTCAGAAGATGAACCCGGCAATTTTTCAAGGAGAGGGTTGACCGAAGGTTCGCCGATCACAACAAGTGCTTCGGCAGCACCAGCCCGGATCTCGTCGTTTTCATGAAGCAGTGCATCGACAAGGGGGATGACGGAGGATTCCCCGGCAGTAACAAGGTTTGTGACCGCTTTTATTACCACATCCCTGTTTGAATTATTTATAAGCCGGATAAGGGCGGGGATATCCGGCGAGGGATCGTTGGCGGGTGTGGTCAGTGCAGGACTGTCCATATCCGTATTCTGTCCATTAGTTGTTGCGGGTGTCTCTTGTCCGGATTCCTGACTGACGGATCCTTCCGGTCCGGTCATCTGTCGTGCCTTTTGGGCAATCCGGGGATCCGGATCATGGCATGCACGGATGAGTAATTCCCGGGCGGGTTCGCCAATCATGCCAAGGCCGATGACACCGCACATACGTACAACCGGATTTCCGGATGAGATTGCATTTTCAAGAATTTTTAATGAGGGTATTCCGATACTACCCACTGCCCGCGCTGCGCTTTCACGCACATCAGGATCATCATCGGTAAAAAGTTCAGCCAGGGGAGCACATGCCCCGGTTGCGCCTGTCGTACCAAGAGCGGCTGCAGCACCGGCCCGGATCCGGGGATCTTCATGACCGAGGAGCTTTACCAGGAATGGAACCGCCGGTTCCCCAAGACCGGACAACCCGGTGACTGCTGCCGATCGTACAGTACCAAATTCATCAGTAAGAAGTCCTGCAAGGGGCACAAATGCCTGGATGTCCCCGACAGCTCCAAGAGCGGTTGCAGCGGCACAACGGACTTCGTTATCCGTATCCCCAAGCAGCCTGATCAGTTCCGGTACAGCACGTTCGCAGCGTAGTTTCCCAAGAGCTTCAGCCGCAGCAGTCCTGACGCGTGCTGAACAATCTGAAAGTGCGGAAATGAGCGGGTCTGCTGCATCATTCCCGCATTTTAAAAGATTTTCAACCGCCACAATGCGTATATCTTCGTCAGCATTGTGAAGCGCTGCAATAAATGCAGACAGATCTTTTGTCTGGGTAATTTCCGTTTTCTTTACGTTTGGATCCGGGACTTCAAGAATGGTTTTTCCCGGAGTATCTTCTGTAAGTGAACGTGGTGCATCCGGGGTCCTTTGAAGCACTGTTTCCGGGGAAGTTTTGTGGTCAGTAGGGGGACGGACCGGACTTACAGCCTCTTTTTTTGGGTCCTGTACCTGACTCGGGCGTGCGCCCGGATTCCTGTCTGGCAGGGCCGGGGGAACCGCCCTGTTGTCCGCAGGTGAAACGTTTCCCCTGTTTCCGGCGTTTTGTTTTTGGTTCTCCACAGCGGACCTTTGTATTTCAACTTCCTGGGAGGAATTTTGAGGAGTCCGGTTGGTTCGGGAACGGTTCAGGTACTCCGTGACGGTCTGGCGGACAACCGGGTTTTTGTTGTTTAGTGCAAGTGTCAGCGCTTCCCTCCCGGCTCCTCCCATCTGCCCGAGTGTTTCTGCGGCACCCTGGCGGACACTGTAATACCCGTCACCAAGTGCGAGGACAAGTACCGGGATGGTGGATTTTCCCATTGCCTGGAGATCTGTCCATCGTTCCAGGGCAAGGAGATACAGTATCTTTTCCTCGTCCGCTGCCGGGGTCCAGTCATAACTGGCAAGCGAGTTAGCCGCAGTAAAACGGACGTTATGTGCCGGGTGGTGCAGTGCTTTTACAAGAGGCGGGATCGCCCGTTTATCAGGAATATTCCTGAGCGCTTCTGCTGCACTGACACACATATCGGCATCCGGATCGTCAAGCATGGCGCAAAGCGGACGAACTGCCTGCGGATCGCCGATTTCCCCCAGTGCAGCTGCGGCATGACGGCGTATTGCATAATACGGATCCGACAGGAGCGCGATGAGCGGATGTACCGCAGATCTTTTCATTTTTACAAGATCTGTCCACTGCCCGGCTGCAATTTTGTACTGGATGTATTCCTCTTCGGTCCGGGGTTTCCAGCCTGACGCATACAAAATTTTTGCCGCGTTGTTGCGAAGCACATAAGAAGGGGCCAAAAGAACATCAGCGAGAACGGGCCATGCCGGTTCCCCAAGGTCCTTAATCACATTAATTGCAAAATCCTGTGCAGTATTTTCTTTATTACCCAGCATTTTTATGAGAAAATTCAAACTCTTTGCATCATCCAAGGAAAAAATACTGGCGACGGATTCCGGATCTTCATCATACTGTTGGATGAGAACCGGCAGTATCTGGTCCGGTGGAGCCTGATCGATCCTGACAAGTACATGGAGGACAGGACTTACCGGGTTTTTTTCTGCGGATGAAACCGCCGCAAGAAGAGCGGGGATACAGGGAATCCCGGCCTTTTCCAGTGCATCTGCGGCCTCTTTTTGTATATGGGGATCGTTATGGTGTAATGCCTTAACCAGTCCGGGATAATCGTTTCGTGCAGCAAGGGCCGGAATATCAGGTCTGAATATTTCAAAAAAACCCATTACATATACTCCGAAAAAATTCAACGGACGGCGTTAACATCGAGTAATTGTACGTATTGACATAAAAACACATTGAAATGAGAATTCTGGCATATAATCCAGATTTTAATAAAAATGCGCTGATCTTTACGGTCCGGATTTTTGGTAATTCCGGTTACAGGCCCGGACTATCATTCCCGCGACTCCTGCATTCTGCCACCACATTCACACCAGCCGGCACTTACTTTCCGGATTCACAGATCCAGCCACCGTTTTCCTGCGGATAACAAGAAGCAGTTGATATTCCTGTAACTACAGCAAATGGGGTAGCCCCCCACCTTTTTAAAATCCGGGACCCCCCTCCCCCCCCTTCTCACTTTCCAAACGGATTGAGGGTCACCCCCACCTGCGTCAACAAAAGGAGGGGGTCACCTTTCATGCCCCGGGGAGGGGGTGACCCTCAGGGCACTGTGGATTAAGGGTGCCCCCCTCCCCCCTTTTTTGTTTCTGATGCGAAGCATGCCACCCCCTCCATTATCCGAATCGGGAGGGGGTGGCCCTTACAAAAGAGGGTTTTAACAGGGGATACCCTGTTGAACCGTGAGCAAAGGCTGGAATTGCCGGGAGATAAAAATGAGTATTCTCACAATCCCGTGCAGGATTCTACAGGATAAAATTAAAAAAAATGGGGGGGTTATTTCTCTTCCCGCACCATCTCAATGGCTTTTTTCGGGCACTCGTTTGCACAGATGCCACAGCCTTTGCAGTACCTGAGATCAACTTTAAGGTCTTCATCGATTACCCCGTCCGGGCAGTACATCGAACAAAGCCCGCACGCGTTGCACTTCTCTTTATCGACCACGGGCCTGAAAACTCTCCAGGTACCGGTCTGTCCGGCTGCACCATCAGTCGGTCTGCTCACTGCAAGCCGGTCACGGTTTTTTGCGGAGGTCATACGTTCATCTCCTTATATGCGGCTTCAGCAGCCCTGACATTGCGTTCATCGGTAAACATCTCGCGTATTGCCTTCTTTGCAGAATCGACCGAGATAATTCCCATCTTTGCAAGCGCCCCAAGCACCGGTGTATTGAGGATCGGGTTTCCCGCGACTACGAGTTTTTCTTTTAATGCGATACCGGTCAGGTCGACATTGAACGTCGAGCAGCCGGCCAGATCCTGACTGTGGGCACTGTTGACAAACACCTTGCCGCCTTTTTTCAGGCCGTGCAGGACATCAACGGTGTCCATGACACTTGCGTCAAGCACAATGACAAGGTCCGGGTCCCGGATCTGGCTGTAGATCCTGATGGGGTGGTCGTCGATCCTCACAAACGAGACAACCGGTGCGCCCCGGCGTTCCGCTCCATAGAACGGGCAAGCCGTCGCGTATTTCCCGTCATGGAGCGCTGCCATCGCAAGGAGCCGGGCCGCAGTCACGCCGCCCTGCCCGCCCCGGGAATGGATCCGGATCTCAAACATGCTTTGTCACCCCGAACCAGAACTCTTCGCCTATGCGACGGGTGCGGACAAACTCCGCCATGTCATCGTAGGTTACTTCCTGTCCCCCAAGGCCGGCGATCACGCTGTAGACCTTGATTTCGTTCTTTGCCATGATCTCGTGGGCAAGGATTCCGCCGTACCCAAATGAGTAGTCCCGGTCAATCACGACAACTTCTTTTCCGGCAAGATCGAGTTTCGGGAATGGCCGGAACCAGCGTATACGCATCGATCCGGCTTTTATGCCTTCTTTACGCAGGATATCGACAGCAACCTCGGCTTCCTTGCCGAAAGTTCCCATTGCAATAAGGATTACATCCGCGTCTTCGCACCGGTAATTCTCGGTCGGGCCGTATTTCCGCCCGAAACGTTTCGCGAAATCCTTCTCAGTCTCTCTGATCACCTTTTCGGAGTCCCGTATCGAGCGTTCAATCTCCCACCGGAACTGGAAATGGTGTTCCGGCGTGGTAAGCCCGCCATACCCCATCGGGTTTTTCGTATCGATGGCATACGGCAGGTGGATTGGCGGGATAAAGTCGCCGGGTTCTATTGTGTCAAGCGGCTGCATGATGTGGGAGAGCGAGAAACCGTCAAGGTTTACCATCACCGGCAGGAGCACGTCATTGTGTTCCGCAATCCGGAATGCCATGATGGTCGTGTCGTATGCTTCCTGGACGGTCGAGACATAGACCTGGAGCCAGCCGGTGTCGCGTTCCTGCAT
>DAOQAA010000010.1:0-24456 GCA_035353675.1 Methanoregula sp.
ATTTTTCACTCCGTAAATCCTTCTAGGATTTAGGGGCTGAAATAGTACATTACCCAAAAAGAATACCCCGCTTTTTACAGCATTTTGGGCAACATGGACTATAATACAACAACAAGACACATAGTATGCAGTTAAATCCCATCACAGCAACAGGATGATTCTGCAACAGCTGGGAACAAAGCCCCAAAAGGGTCAGAAAATTTTTACAATTTTCTCAATAGGGTTAAGAAACTAATCATTCACCGTTGCGGGGTGAATACATCGATATTAATGCTCCCCATCTTCCCATCACGGTGAATATAATAATCAAAGAGCCGGTTTTCATTATCATAGAATGAAAACCAGTAACTGAGTTTGTAGGTTTGTTTATCATATCCAGTTATGGAGGGATAGCTTTCAGTATCGTGGGTAATGATCACACCAGGATGTTTTTCAGTCAGGGTAGTTTCATCCTCTATCCGGCCATAGAATACGATCTTATTCCACCCATCACCCCGGTAATACCAAGGTAACGGCCAGTAATCCTTTGAAGCAATTACAACGCAATCAGAAGCATCCATCAGGTTCATGACGGTTCTCATATCTTCGGAATTCTGAACCTGGATAATAGGCTCGTTTATATCTGTTGGAATAAAGGCAACATGCCATGTCATCAGGAGCAGGAAGAGACACCCGATCAAGGCAAATACAACCTTCTGCCAGTTCAGGTTATATGTCGCAACAAAGCACATGGGAAGGAGCTGGTGGATTAAAAGCCAGGGAACTTTTTCGCCAACATATGCATAAAATGCCATTGTCAGGATCATCCAGTAAATGCAAAACTGGAAGAAGAATTCTGATTTCCCCGGCGTTGCTGCAGGAGTCCTGATCTGGTTGAGACTTGTTGCGGCAAGATCTGCTGTAGAAAGTTCAAAGCGGCGGGTTTTCAGCCAGTTTTTTATCCGCTTGCCCAAAAGGGAGAAACTAGTCCCTTTGAAAAGGAACTGGACTGTACCAAGAATTGCAAGGAGAAATATTGGCACTTCATACAGGAGATATAAAGGCACATAATAATACCACGGGCCTCCAAGACGCTGCTGTTCGTGCATGGCCATCCAGTGTTCAACTGCCTGATACCAGCCGGTAGTATTGATCTGGAAGTTTTGTCCGATCAGGGTCTCCGGATGCATACCAAATGCCGTGTACAGGGTAACCAGAAGACCCATCAAGATAAACAACGCAATCAGCAGATCGTTTTTCCACTGTGGCGGGAGCGTGATTCGTTTTTTCCAGAGTGCAAAACCAAAGAACGTGAAAAATATCAGGAGGATAATCGGCATCTCTTCTTTACAGGAAAGTGCACCGGCAGTTGCTATCGCTGCGATAACAATAAAACGGGTCTGCTTCCGGTCAATATAATAGAGGATAGCAACCAGAAGTAGAAGGGTAAAGAAGAGCATGAAAATATCATGCCGGAGGAACCGGGAGAAATAAACCATATCCGGAGATATGGCAAGGAACAATGCAACAAACAGTGTCTGTGCTTTGGTGATATACCCCAAGCGATAGATACAGTAAACCAGTGGTATAAGAAGAACACCAAACAATGCCGGAAGCAGACGGGCTACAAGATCCGAATCGCCAAAGATCGAAAACATCCCGGCGGTAACGTAATAGAGAAATGGCCCGTGGTAACTGGGATCATATACCCATGTCCCTTTTGTCAGGAGATCAAACGAGAACCAGGCGTGAATTGCCTCATCGTGATGGAATAATTTGAGATCCAACTGGGTAAATCTCAGAATAATTGACAGAATGAGAATTAATATAAAAATACGTTCAAAAGTAAAAATTTGTTTTATCTTATCGGAAAAAGATGCGGCTTTTTCCACGTACCGCACCTTCAACTCTCTAAGACAATTTCAATGCCGATATCTTTTGGCACCTGAATCCGCATCAACTGGCGGAGTGCACGCTCATCTGCATCAATATCAATAAGTCTCTTATGAATGCGCATCTGCCACCGATCAAATGTTGCGGTTCCTTCCCCATCTGGGCTTTTGCGGATTGGTACAACGAGTCTTTTTGTCGGGAGTGGGATGGGCCCAGCCAGATTCACCCCTGTGCGTTCTGCAATCTCTCGGATCCTGTCACAGACCATCTCTACTTTATTGAAATCTGTCCCTGTCAGGCGAATTCTGGCTTTTTGCATGATGATCACTCCAAAAATTTATTTAATCATCTGTTTTGGTTGGATGGCGATACACATGCCGGCTGCGATGGTTGCACCCATATCACGGACGGCGAATCTGCCCAGCTGCGGGAGTTCCTTGACATTTTCAATGACCATCGGTTTTGTCGGCTTGATCTGGACGATTGCCGCATCACCGGTCTTTAAGAATGTGGGGTTCTCTTCCTTGGTCTGGCCAGAGCGCGGGTCGAGTTTCTTCTTGAGCTCGATGAATGTGCACGCGGTCTGCGTAGTGTGGCAGTGGAAGACCGGTGTGTAACCAACGGTGATTGCGCTGGGGTGCTGCAGAACGACAACCTGTGCAGTGAATTCATCTGCAACGGTCGGGGGCTGTTCGGCAGGTCCACAGACATCGCCACGGCGGATGTCGCCCTTTGCAATACCTCGGACGTTAAATCCGACGTTGTCTCCAGGTACTGCCTGGGGGATTTCTTCGTGGTGCATCTCAATGGACTTGATTTCTCCATCTTTGTTTGCCGGCATAAAGGAAACTTTCATACCTTTCTTCATGACGCCGGTTTCAACACGGCCAACCGGAACGGTTCCGATACCGCTGATGCTGTAGCAATCCTGAATTGGTAAGCGGAGCGGCTTGTCAGTCGGTTTTGATGGTTCCTTGAAGGTGTCCAGCGCCGGGATCAGTGCGAGTCCTTTGTACCACGGGGTTTCAGGGCTGATGACCTTGATGTTGGTGCCCTGAAGGGAGCTGATGGGGATAAAAAGTGTCTCTTCGGGTTTGTATCCGACCATCTTGATGAGTTCCGAGAGGTCCTTTTTGACTTCGTTGAAACGCTTCTCATCGTATTTTACGGCATCCATCTTGTTGATGGCGATGATGATCTGCGTAATGCCAAGGGTACGGGCAAGGAACACATGCTCCTTGGTCTGTTCCATGACACCGTCGGGGGCTGCTACGACAAGGATCGCAGCATCAGCCTGTGATGCACCGGTGATCATGTTCTTGACGAAATCTCTGTGCCCGGGGCAGTCTACAACTGTGAAGTAAAACTTGGGGGTATCAAACCGCTTGTGCGCGATATCGATCGTGATACCTCTTTCACGCTCTTCCTTGAGGTTATCCATAACCCATGCAAATTCAAAAGTCGCCTTACCCTTCGATTCAGCCTCCTTTCGGTAGGCCTCGATAATGTGTGCAGGTACTGCACCTGTCTCGAACATCATCCGACCGACGGTGGTTGACTTTCCGTGGTCGATATGTCCGATAACAGCCAGATTCATGTGTGGCTTATCAGCTGCCATTAAATGTTCCTCCCATGTTGTAAATTGACCGCATACCGTCTGTCTATGCGAGTATTACATATATGAGACGCATCTATTTAAAGTGTTTCGATTCCACACCCCTTTTTTCAGGGGAAAATCCATACCGATATTCTCATATCTTTTGTTTGAATACTCTCTTCTGTATGAAGACATTACCGTTCCAGCGGGACGCAACCAAAAACCGGGTGACAGTTGATTGTGCCGGGCGCAATGTATCGGTATATAGTTCATGCGCGTACTGCAGGCATTGCCAGGGAATCCGTGTTGGAACACGTCTTAATCCATCTCCCCAGGTAAAAGCGCTCAATGAAATACGCAAGCGGGGGGCTGCGGATGAAACACTTATGAGCGCCGCAATGCTGTTTAATACGCTTGTAAAAGATGGATCGGCTGTCGAATGCGATGATGACAAAAACGAAGGTTTTCAAAAATTATACTAAAAAAATTACTTCTGAACAGACATATTAATAATATCGTTTTTAATATTTTCCTTAAACCCTTCGAATTGGAGATCGTTCATCTGGTCAGACAATAATCTTCCGCTCCATGCCCTGCGATATACCCAGTCAACAATCTTTTCTATGACCCTGACAACAGCCTCTTCATCCGGTACGGTAATAAGTTCCCGGCCGACATGAGGGTGCCTTCCCCGTCTACCCCCGACAACAATCAGGAAATGACGGTCTTCGGCCTTTAAAAGATCAAACGGACAGGACTGAATGCACACTCCGCACTGGACACATTTGCTTTCATCAAGTTCGGATACGCCGTTCCGTATAATGATGGCATTTTCCTTACAATATTGAACACAGGTTCCACAACCAGTGCACTGACCCTTAATGCGGAGGGGGCGCACCCGACCAAGAATCCCAATCTCGTTGAGCCATGGACTTGTACAGGCGTTCGGGCAGCCGGATATCGCAATACGCATTTTCACCGGCATCACTTTACCAAACAATTTTTGATCAATTTTTTTTGCAAGCCCTGTCGTGTCAATATTGGCAAACTTACACCGTTCAGTGCCCGGGCAGGCAATGATATTAACTATCTCGTCACGTTCAGATCCGATAGGGGTGCCATTTTTTAGTAGCGCTTTTTCAAGTGCTTTGAGTTTTTTTGGATCGATATGGGGAATTTCCACGGTTTGCCGTGCAGTACAGTGAACAAAACCTTTTCCATATCGTTTTGCGATAGTGGCAATCCCCCGCATCTGCTCTACTGAAAACATTCCGGCTGGCAGACGTATACGGACAGTACAATACTGTGTGTCCCGTTCAGTGATGACGCCACCTTTCATGTGTACGCCCAAATCCTTGTACATCGGTGAAAAGTGAGATCAGGATAAATATTAATGATGTTGTTGGGGCATGGAAAACAGAACGGGTTTTTAGGTAAGTGCCAGTGCAACAATAACAACTGCCCGGGTGATCTCGTTTGCTGCCCCGACCACATCACCGTTTATTCCGCCGAACAACCTCTCAGATACCTTGAGAAGAATAAGTGGACACAGGATCATCGTTATTGCTGTAGTAACAAGCTGGAACGGCGTAACCGGAAGGAAAATGAGAGGGATACAGAGAAGAATTGACAGGAACGGGAAATATGGCCGCGCGAATTTATTGAGGTAACTGTGCATACCGTCTTTAAACGGTCTCCCGTACGCTGTAAGAAAAGCCATGGAAAATTTTGCACAGACCTCACCGATAATGAGTGCAGAAATAACCGATGTCGCTGCATGGAACCCGGCAAAAAGCAGAAGGGTAACTACCAGACCTGCCGCAATTCCACCGGCGCCAACATACCTGTCGGTGAGTGCCCGGATTCTTTTCTCACGGTCCCCCTGCGCCATCAGTCCGTCGCCAAAATCCAGAAGGCCGTCAAAGTGGTGGGCTCCTGAAAGCAGGATTACACCTGCAACAGCAACGGCGGCTGCAAGCACCTTGTCTGTAATAAAAAATACCGGGATTGCAACAAGAATTGCAATTACATATCCTGCAACCGGATAAAGCCACGAATAACGTGCAAAATGATCAAATTCCTGAGGTTTTCCCATAGGAAGAATGGTTGTGAACTGTAAGAGGGACAGGAAGGGTTTCATACGCATTCACTATACAAGCGGGATGTGCATCCTGCAATGAGTCCGGCCACAGCATCGTCAAGAAATGGTCCAAGGGTGGCGAGAATACCGGGTTTTTTCTGGTCATACCGTGTAAATTCAAACCGGGCATATGTGCCGCCAATGCATTCTGCGATTGCCATCCCGATAATCTCATCACTCAGTAAAAATACCGGGTCGTCTGCAATTTCAGAATTTTTGCGTTTTTCATATAGTTCTTCTTCAAGAAGCACTGCTCCAAGAAGCAGTGAGGAAACGTTTGGATCCTTAAAAAATTTCTGAATCTTTATTTTGATATACTTGGAAGTCTGCTCTCTAGGCATTCCGTGGGAGACGTAGAGCACCATGGCTGCATCAACTATTGCATCAATAGTGATTCCTTTTTTCTCCAGCCTCTCTTCAATCTCAAACATTTCAGAAAAGTAATGGATTACTCCTCTATTATAGGGTTATGACACGATTTCCCGATATGTTCATGCCTGATGGGAAAATAAACATACGGTGATTACAATGCCGTTTCTTTCCGGATCTCCACAAATTACGTATAAAAAACCAATTTTTTGTGTAATTCTTGGCAATACGATGATCTCCACAATTCCCGGCCTGTCCGGAGCAGGCCCGACACCGGAAAAAACCCTCCTGACACCCAACCTTGATGCCGAACTCGTAACGTGCGGTCGTATCACAAGTCTTCCACTCAAACCCAATACCCCGACGGGATGCCCGACACCTGCATCCATTACACGTTCAATGATAGAACTGACAGGAGTTCCCCCGCTCTTTATCAATGCAGGTCTGAAATATCCACTGACTGTACCCTATATTGATGCCCTCGGTCAAATGGGAGAAGATCCACGGAAATGCAATGCCGTGCCTGATGCAAAAAAACTTTTTTCTCACGGGCAGGAGATCGGAAAGATACTTTCATGGTCAGGTGACCTTCTTGTCCTTGGGGAATGCGTGCCGGGCGGGACAACAACGGCCCTCTGCGTTCTCCGCGCCCTCGGGTATCCGGCCACGGTCAGCAGCAGTTTTGTCAGGAACCCGGTGAACCAAAAAGAGGCACTCTGCAAGGAAGTAGTGGCAAAAATCACTGTGGAGAAAATCACAGATCCCCTTGAAATAATAAGATGCGCCGGCGATCCGATGCTGGCGGTTGCAGCAGGAATTGCCAGCACATACAAGGGCACTCTTATTCTTGCAGGAGGGACACAGATGCTTGCAGTCTGCGGGATAATAAAGGCTATGAACGGCAAACTTCCCATGTTAGTAACAACAGCATATGTCCGGAATGATAAAACCGCAAATGTGCAGGAACTTGCAGATATGATCGGGGTATCTGTTTACTATATAGATCCCGGATTTGGTGAACTTGGGCATGATGGTCTTGCCCGGTACTGCAACGGCGAAGTCAAGGAAGGGACCGGCGCCGGAGGGGCGATGTTTTTGGCCAATATAATGGGATATACACCAGAAGAGATCCGAAAAAAAATCTTTGAAACGGTCCAGGCGTTCAGCTGATCAGCCTTAATACCCGTTTTATCATAAATATACAATAGACAATGCTTCCCATCTGCGTAGTTAACAACTATGGGCAGTTCAACCACCTGATACACCGGACCTTACGGGATCTCGATATTGAAGTGGAACTGGTTCCAAACACAACACCAAAAGAAGAAATCAAATCAAAATACCGCGGGATAATCCTTGGCGGGGGCCCTGCTATTGAACGTGCAGGAAACTGTGCGGAATATCTCGATCTGGGACTTCCTGTTCTGGGTATTTGTCTTGGTCTCCATATCATCGCAAAAAAATTTGGCGGTGACGTCCGTCCCGGAAAATCTGGCGGATACGGATCTGTAGAAGTCAGAATCAGCGACAATGATGAAATTCTGGAAGGTTACCCGAAAAAAATTCCGGTCTGGGCATCCCATGCTGATGAAGTCTGTATGATTCCGGAAGGATTCATATTGCTTGCGAGTTCGGATATCTGCGATGTCGAAGCCATTGCCTGTCCCCAAAAAAAGATTTACGGGCTCCAGTGGCACCCCGAAGTGAGCCATTCTCATGACGGGGGACGGGTATACGAGAATTTTAACAGGATCTGCCGGGACTAAACCATAATATATCCATCACTCTTTTTGCTGCACAATCCCTCCCGGTATTCAGGCTGAAAAAAATTTACCTGTTGGTTTTTGTAATACGCACTGTGGTTCCTGTTGCAGGGTGTCACCATTCAAATCCACTGTTACAGTTACGGTTTTTCTGTGGATTACTGGTCACAGGTATCGTTCCAGTAAAATTCAATAAAGAAGGGTAACCCCCCCTCCCTAAAAAATCCGGGACCCCCCTACCCCCCAGTTGCTTTTCCAGAGAAAAGTTAGTGACCCCCTCCTGTCCCGACAAAAGGAGGGGGTCACCCAAAAAATTCCAATCATAAAACCGGTACTTCGTGTGGAGCCTTTCGTCCTGAACACGGTGCCACCCCCTCCCAATTGTTCATAAGGTGGGGGTCACCTTTCATACCATAATGAGGGGGTGACCCTCAGGGTAATGTGGATCAAGGGTGCCACCCCCTACCCCCCTCTTTGTATTCTGAAGCAAAACCGGACACCCCCTCCACGATCAGCCTTGGGTGGGGGTGGCCTGTCAGGAAAATAATATCACATAAGATCATGCTCTGTTGAAACGGACATGAATGTGTCCGGTTAACATCAACAGAATCGTAAAAACATGCATATCCAAAAGACTATACAATCCCGGACTTCGGATGGGATTTCCCACTGCCTAAAAAAGGGGATTCCAGGTTTTTAGGAAAAATTTCCGGGACAACATATTTTTAACAAAAAGACAGATTGGATGACCATGACACATGAAATAACAAGACCTTGTTTGGTCATCGGTATGATTTTGTTGTCACTGATGGCCGTGCCAGTGACCGCGGGATATACCCAAATCACTCAGGGGGGCACCGTCTTCATTGGAGAGGAAGGACTAGATGTCACTGCCGCCATGGGCGGCGATTCTGCTATAGGCTGGTGGGGGCCGGGCGATGCCATTGCCACGACCTCTCCTAGGGCGCAGGTTGTAGTCGATTCACTCACCAGTTTTGATATCACCCCCATGATGTTCAGCTCCAATACCGGGACATGGTACCGGCTTAATGCGCAAGGGAAAGCGGATGGGCAGGCATTTACCGTGACTGATCCATACCTGAACCTCCGGGTTCTGGATACTACGGTATCGGTGGATGTAACGAATAATAAATGGGTATACCGGGGAGATCAGGTATCGTTCCGGATTGAAACAAACATGAATCCGATATTCTCGCGGGCACCGGGGGGCGCCTCAGATGGAATTACCATAAAGGTCCAGGCACCAGACGGGGGCACATACTCTGCGCTGATTGACAGCTCCGGGACTGCACATCCCATCGAAAATCTGGCAGTCACATCCTCCTCATACGAAACCGGTCCGATATGGGATACCGGTAATTCCCTCTACCCATCCGGCAGATATTCCATCTGGGCAGAATGCAACGTAAACCGTATGAAAGATAATTATGAGGTCACCGGAAAGACGGTAAGCTCGCAGATAAGCATGCTCGACCAGGAACAGAACCCATCAATATCCGTAAGTGTTCCAACAACGAGTATTCCAACCACGACGATTACTAAAACGGTAACCACGCAAAAAACCACAACAACAAAGACTGTAATTACAACAATTCCGGCAACAACTCATATTACCACGTCTCCCACTGTTCCTGCAACCACCTTACCTGTTCAAACGGTTGCCACTTCAGTTCCACCTGTAGAAACAACCCCGACAAAATCTGCCGGTTTTGGAACAGTCCTCGCACTGGTATCAGTTTGTGTCCTTGTTGCAGTAATTGTCCTGAAAAAACAGTAATACCCTTTTTTTTCAGACGTTCATAACCTTTTTATCAGTTGTTTCTCTATATCCAATCTATGAATGTTGTTACCGCGGTTATCAAGGGACGACACAGTGTAAGGAAATTTAAACCGGAACCTGTGGAAGACACCGTTATCCATGATGCTATAGAATGCGCAGTCCACGCACCCACCGCCATGAACCTCCAGCCGTGGCTGATCGGTGTTGTTCGTTCCAAAGAAAAACTCCAGAAAATTGCGGATTTAACCGATCACGGAAAATTTATTTCAGAGGCAGCGGTCTGTTTTACGATTTTCGGGGAACTCAATGCAAAATATTACCTTGAAGACTGCTGTGCGGCGACAGAAAACCTGATCCTCGGGCTTCACGCCCATGGAGTAAGCTCCTGCTGGGTTGCCGGTGCGAAAAAAGAATATGCAGAAGAAGTCCGTAAGATTCTGGGCGTTCCTGAAAAGTATACCCTTGTCTCACTGGTTCCCGCAGGACTCCCACAGGAAATTTCCATTGCTTCAAAGAAGGATCCAAAGAAACTGGTATTTTTTGATAAGTTTGTGCAGGAATAAACCCGGAAAAATTCATTTTTACAGGCATTTTTTCAATTGTCTTTCTTTTAAAAGGGCACAGGATCCCTTGTCTCGCAATTATTAAACACTCCCTGCAACCCATCTGTATTTATGAAAAAGATTGTCCTGCAGGTTGCACTGGATCTTCTCGAACTTAACCGGGCAGTGCAAATCGCAAAAGAAGCCCTCGCCGGTGGAGCGGACTGGATTGAAGCCGGTACACCGCTTATAAAAAGCGAGGGCATGCAGGCTGTCCGTACCTTACGCGAGCAGTTCCCGGATGCTGTTATTGTCGCGGATATGAAAATCGCGGATACTGGTACCATAGAAGTCGAGATGGCGGCAAAAGCCGGTGCCAGTATCATCTGTATTCTTGCCGATGCCGATGACAGCGTCATTGCAGAAGCCGTTCGGGCAAGCCGGTTATACGGCACCCGGCTGATGGCAGACCTCATCAACGTCAAAGAGCCCCTCCCACGTGCCCAGGTTCTTGAATCACTTGGAGTCGATATTATCGCTGCTCACGTTGGCATTGACCAGCAGATGATTGGAAAAGACTCTCTTGATTTATTAAAAACCATTCAGGGCTCAGTTCACATTCCGGTAGCAGTTGCCGGCGGACTTGATGCAGTAACTGCCGGAGAGGCCGCAAAACATGGTGCTGATATCGTTATTGTCGGAGGTGGAATTGCACGTTCAGCAGATGTTACAGGATCGACTAAGTTGATCCGCCAGTCTGTTGATTCACCGTCCAATACGGCACCGGAAAAAAAGAGCCTTGACGAGGAGATCCATTCGCTTTTCATGCAGGTGTCCACGCCAAACATCAGCGATGCGATGCACAGGAAAGGTGCGCTGCCAGGACTTGTCTCTGTCTGCGGGAATATAAAAATGGCCGGGAAAGCGGTAACGGTGCATACCATCGCCGGCGACTGGGCAAAACCCGTAGAAGCAATTGACAGTGCAAAACCCGGCGATGTCCTTGTGATCAATAACGATGGTTGTACTCATATTGCGCCATGGGGGGAACTGGCAACCCTCAGCAGTATGAAAAAAGGGCTTTCAGGAATTGTTATTGACGGAGCAGTCCGCGATATCGATGACATTCGCGCAATGAAATTTCCCGTCTTTGCCAAGGCAATTGTTCCAAACGCCGGAGAACCCAAAGGATTCGGGGAGATTAATGCAGAGATAACGTGTTGCGGCCAGTATATCAATCCGGGTGACTGGATTGTAGGGGATGAAAGCGGAGTCGTGGTAATCCCACAAAAAAGGGCATATGAAGTTGCACGCAGGGCTCTTGAAGTGAAAAAAACCGAGTCCAGGATCCGAGAAGAGATACGCCGGGGCAGTACGCTATCAGAAGTATCCGAACTGCTCAAATGGGAAAAAAAGTAAATTAACAAAAATTAGTGGAAGACCGTGTGTTCGAGTAAGGTCGCACCGGATTCTGAAATTTTTTCGATTGCTTCATCAACCTGGTCGACACGCAGGATAAGTACCGCAGCTTTTTTCCCGGAATACGCATAGGAATATTCGATGTTTATACCGGCATCCCCAAGGACTTTTGCAATCTCATACAATCCTCCGGGTTTGTCTTTCATCTGGACAGCAATAACGTCGGTAAAGGCAACGTTGTATCCAAGCGATGATAATTTCTTGTGTGCTTTTTCCGGCTGATCAACCAGTGCACGGATTACACCAAACCCGCTTGCTTCGGCAATACTGAATGCAAGGATGTTGACCTTCTCTTCACCCAGCGCTTTTGCAACCGATGCCAGCCTGCCGGGCCTGTTCTCCGAGAAGACCGAGATCTGTTTTATGACATACTTTTTTGTGTCCATATTATAACGACCTCTTATCGATCACTTTCTTGGATTTACCTTCAAACCGTGGTAATGATCCCGGCTCGACCAGTTCAACGTTCACGGCGACGTTCAATGCGTTCCTGAGCCGGTGTTCTACCATCTGTCGAATCTTCATTAAATCTGTAATCTTGTCGCTGAAAGATTCCTTTGTCAGTTCAACCCGCACGAGCATATCATCAAGTGCACCGGTCCTTTCAACAACAATCTGGAAATGCTGACCAACCTCAGGAATTGTCATTAAGGTATACTCAACCTGGGATGGGAATACATTGATTCCCCGGATAATCAGCATATCGTCTACACGACCCTGGATCCGGTTGATCCTGGGGCTTGTTCTGCCGCACGGGCAGACTTCCTCACTGATCGAAGATATATCACCGATACGATAACGGATCATCGGGAGCGCTTCTTTCTGGAGCATCGTTATTGTGAGTTCTCCCTTCTCTCCGGCTTCGAGAGGTTCTTCGGTTTTGGGATCGATAACCTCTACAAGGGCAAGGTCAGACCAGACATGGAAACCGTTCTGTTCTGCGCATTCGGTAAACATCGGGCCGGAGAGTTCGCTGGTTCCGTAAATATCGTATGCTTTAATTCCCAGCCAGTTTTCAATCCGCGTACGCATATTTTCGGTCCATGGTTCGGCACCGAGAATACCTGTTCGAAGGAGGGTATCTTTTTTGATATTCACTCCCATTTTCTCTGCAACTTCTCCGATGTGGAGCAGGTATGACGGGGTGCATGCGATGGCGGTTACATCGAGATCCTGCATTAATTCAATCTGGCGTTCGGTATTTCCGACACTTGTCGGAAGAACGGTAGCCCCGATGCGTTCAGCGCCGTAATGGAGGCCAAGTCCCCCGGTAAATAAACCATAGCCGTAACTGACCTGGATGACATCACCTCTCCCAAGTCCCATTGAGGAAAGTCCCCGTGCAACAGAAGTGCTCCAGTTGTCAACATCATTCTGGGTATACCCTACGACCGTCGGCTTTCCGGTGGTTCCAGAGGATACATGATAACGGACAAGCTCTTCCGGTGTGGCCGTGAATATTTTATTGGGGTAACTGTCGCGAAGGTCTTTTTTGAACATAAAGGGGAGTTTATGGACATCCGATAACTCCCGGATATCATCCGGATGGACCTTCTGCTTTTTCATGCGGTCGTGATAAAACGGCGAAAAACTGTAAAGCCGGCATACCAGGCTTTTGAGTAACCGGTACTGCATCTTCTGCAGATCCTCTTTTGGTGTCGCTTCAATTCGCGGATCCCAGTACTGCATCACATGCCCTCCCTTCTGTCGATAACCCGTTTGGCTTTCCCTTCGAATCTCGGCAGTGAACCCGGTTCAACCAGTTTTACAGTTGTCCGCAGTTCAAGGGTATCGTGCAGCTCTTTAACGACTTTTTTCTGAATTTTCGAAAGATCTGCAAGTTCCCCGGAAAAATGGCTCCTGTTGATCTCGACTTCCACGGTCATCTCATCCAGATGATTGATTCTGTCAATATAGACCATAAACTGATTGCCAACTTCCGGGATCTTAAGAAGCACATGCTCGATCTGGGACGGGAAGACATTGATACCCCGGATAATCAGCATATCGTCGCTTCTCCCGCTCAGTCGTGTGAGCTTTTTCCCGCGTCCGCACAGACAGCCATCTTCCATTTGCATGGTGATATCTCCGGTCCGGTAACGGACAAGCGGCATGGCCTCCTTGACAAGCGGCGTTACAACAAGCTCCCCCCGCTCCCCATCAGAAAGACGTTCTCCGGTCTTTGGGTTGATGATTTCGACAAGGTAACTATCGTGCCAGATATGGAGCCCGTCACGTTCAGGACATTCGAATGCAACACCCGGACCATACAGCTCGCTCATGCCGTACGAATCGTATGCGGTAACCCCAAGCCGGCTCTCAAGCGTGTGTCTCATGGTATCCGACCAGGGTTCGGCACCAAAAATTCCGGTCTTCAGGCTTTCGAGGGGTTCGTTCATTTCTTCAGCGACTTCTGAAAGATGCATCGCATAACTGGGAGTGCAGTGAATGGTGGTTACGCCAAAATCGCGGATCATTTCGATCTGGCGTTTTGTATTTCCTGTCGCGCTCGGGATTACAGTCATCCCGATTTTTTCTGCCCCATAATGGAACCCAAGTCCCCCGGTGAACATCCCGTAATTGACCATATTCTGGAATATATCATCAGGACCGATCCCAATCATGGTCATATTACGGGCAATGAGGTTTGCCCAGGTATCCAGGTCCTTTTTTGTATATCCAACAACCGTTGGTTTTCCGGTCGTACCGGACGTTGTATGGATACGCACAATATCCCGCATCGGAACCGCAAAAAATCCGAACGGATAACCATCACGGAGATCCTGTTTTTTCGTGAACGGAAATTTCTGGATATCGTCAAGCGTTTTGATATCGGATACCTTTACTCCGGCTTCGTCAAACTGCTTCCGGTAAAATTCGATCGATTGTACCGAACGGAGGGTTTTTTTCAGACGCTTTAGCTGAAGTGCTTCAAGATCCGCAGGTTTCAGCGTTTCCATTTTTTTGTCCCAGAACATCGGCATCATCTGTTATGCTATTGCATGACACTGTATATATGACACCTCTGATCCTTTATATCACATCGTTCGTAACCTGCGCGTCAGGGAGTTACATATCCTTTTGAACGTCCCGTTCTTTTTTAAAATAGTACCGGAATCATCAGGAATCCCCGGTTAAAACGATGCTTTAATCAGGATATGGAAGGCACTAATTAGATTAAAAACCATTTTGTGTGGACTTTATGTCAGGTTCAATCCCCTGGTTGGCAGTGTATGGGTTTGGAGCTCATATCAGGTCAACACAAAAAAAACTCACTATTCTCAATAAAGGAACTCTCGAAGAGTACCCGCTTGAACAAGTCAAAAATCTCCTTATCGTAGGAGGCCATTCGCTGAATACAGCAACAATTACCCACCTTTTAAAAAACAATTCATGTATCTCATTTTTTGAACCGGATGGCAATCCTGTTGGAATTATCAGGCCTTACGGGAATTGCACGGATAAAGAAATCCTGCGCCTCCAGGAGAACCTGCCGCGCCACAGGTACGCAACCATAATTGCACAGGCCACTCTTAAATCCCGGCTTATTGCAATAGAGCGCCTTCAGGAACTGCGGGGATCAAAAATTCTTTATGAAGGGGAGCTTCAGGTCCTGCACAACGCCCTCGATGAGATAGAATACCTGGTAAAACTGGATGAAATCCGCCGGTTGTCAAACCTGACTACGGATATGTATTATGAGATACTCTCGCGGGATATTCCGGATTGTTTTAATTTCAGGAGGAGGACCGTACGCCCGCAGTGCGATCCGATCAATGCCATGCTCTCTTTTGGCTATGCAATGCTCTATGGGAACTGCTGCGTATCCGTAATCGGCGCACGACTGGATCCTGACATTGGTGTTTTACATGAGGGGCAGGGTGCACTTGTACGGGATCTTATCGGACCCTTTAAGGCTGTAATGATTGATCCGCTCGTGTGCAGCATTGCACGGGAATCACTTAAACCGGAGGATTTTGAGTTGACCCAGACCCGGTGCATGCTTTCAGACGCACTTGTAAAAAAACTAATCAGCACTTTTAAAAAATCCATCGATAACGAGAAAATCGATCACCAGGTCAATAAATTTTTAAAAGCAATACAAAAATCGGAAGACTTTACAGTGACGTACTGATTCTGCTGTCGGTTTTAATTATAGAGAAATCAGCATACGATCTGACTAAAATTTCCTTCGTTTTAACATCCCGGATTACAGCCCGTGGACAACCATACAGCATTGAAATATATTTTTCAAGAATTATCGGTTCGGCGGTCGCAACGATTTGTACTTTGCCGTCAGGGAGGTTCATGACTGTACCGGTTACGTTCAAATCCAGGGCTATTTTTCGTGCACAAGCCCGGAATCCTACTTTTTGTACTCTCCCGGTGATAATAATCTCAAGGGTTTTCAATCCTGCCCCCCCTGCATTACCCTGATCGCAAGCCCCAGTTCATCAAAGACATCATCTCTAAGAGCAGAGTGGCGGATATTTGTTGCTGCATCTATTGCAGAGTCAAGGATATCCTGTGCAATATCCTCATAGCCGGCAGCGTACATCTTCATTGCCATATCGCACTGGACATAGGCCCGTTTTGAAAGTGGCCGGATGATGTCGGATTCTTTTGTTGCATTGTTTAACATCCGCGTTGCGCTTTTCTGATCGCCTTTATCCCAGAAGAGGATGGACATTTTAGAGAATACTATTGCCCTTTTTCTTCGTTCGGTTAAGGATCTGACTGCTCGTTCAAGTGCAACAATCTGGGCCGGCTGGCATCCTTCGTTAAGAATCCTTGTCGAGATTGCGGCTATTTTTGCATAGGCTGCACCCTTTTCGGGGGTGTCGCTATAGCCTATCCGGGACAATCGGTACTGCCGTAATTCGTCATCATCGATCTGGTAGAGGACTTCAACAGCTTTTTTCAGGTATGGTGATTTTTCCTCTCCATGGGAAAGATCAACGAATGTTTTTGCTATTTCGTCGCGGATAGTATCCGCAATATGCTCTATGTTTATGTTTTTTAACAGGGTATCTGCCTTTTTTAACAGACGCACGGGCATATCTTCGTCACAGTCCTGCGCCATGAGCGGTACGACCTTTAAAATAAGCAACACCTGATCGTAGGACGATTCGATCTTTTCAATTGTCTCAAAAATGTGTTGGAGGGCAGTTTTACACCATTCTTTGTCTTCATGGACGATGGGATATGCATACACCAGTGCTTTGACATACTCCCGGGGGTCTGTTATACCTGCGATTACTTCAGATACAAGGGATACCCGTTTGTTTTCCGGCAGGATGCCTTTTGAATTTACAATAGCATCCACGATTTGGCGACGCACAACTGCGTTTTTATCTTTCTCAACAGATTTCAGCCGGTTCAGCCCTGAAATAAGGCATTGTTCTGCTTTTTTTGGATCGATCTGTCGATACCCCATTGTTAAATCAACAAGGACCAGGATCTTCTGGTATTCTGCGGGTAATTTTGGAATGTCCAGAAAAACCTCATCAAGGATTGCACGGGCTCGTGCCGGATCATCAGAAAGTATTGCTGAATCGGCAAGATTACAGAGGGCTTTTTGACGGATAAACGGATCGCGTGTAAGATTAAGGAGCCGGTAGACCAGACCAATAATTTCCGGTGATACCCGTTTGTGGTAGTGTGCCTGGAGGATGTATGCCAGCACTTCATAGGGATCGGCAGAGTCCGGGTGCACGATGTCCTCATTGAGATTTGCAACAATACGGGACATCATGGCATCGCGTTCCAGCGGATTCTCAATCTCGAGAGAATACAATACCAGAGGTATTATGTAATCCGTCCCTGTGCCTTTTTTTGACGACAACAAAATGATATCGATCATCCCGGCAATTTTCAGGGAGATCTGAGGAGTTTTAATTTCAGTTTTTAATAACTGCAGGCCTTTCTCAAAGGACTTTAAAGGTGTGTTTTGAGATAATCGGTTGTTCCCGGCGGCTGCATCATGAATAAGATTACACCCGATCCTGACAAAAGACTCGGCAATACGTTCACATAACTGCATCCGTAATGAAGGGTCGTCAATTTCCTGTGCAATTTTATAGGCTTCATCCAGTGCGTCAGGAGCTTGTCTTCCGGTTGCATATTTTACGACGCCTTCAATAATATTTGTCATCGCATAAGCCATGAGTCCGGGGTCCTGAAGGGAACTGGTCCAGATTCGCATGCGTAACAGGAGATCCAGGTCCCCCTGCGATGCTGCAAGGCGGGCCGCGTCATCGATAATGCTGCTCAATGTCGCCGATCGTGTAGCCTGTCCCTCGATAAGACATGCTATACCCACCGATTGCTGGAGAAGGTCACGGTTCCCGCTCCGTACCCCGATTTCAGCAAGCTTTACGACAACAGATGATATTGCCTGCTCCCGTATGGATAAGTCAGTAATTGATTTTCCCAGATCGACAAGGAACGATGAGTCACAGGAATCAAGGAACCCCCGGTTTATCAAAACGTTAATTGTAGTGAGGATGCGGGTAGCGGAACCTGAATCCAGCATCAGGATTTGTTTGAACGAGCCACTGTGTTTTACAATATCCGCAAACGGTGCATTATGACTTATCTGGTGAACGGTCTGGTTTATTGCATCACAGGAAACTGCCGGATCGGATTTTCCAAGGATCTCTTTAAACCGGGAAGCCGTTTGATCGTGAAAAACACCCACTGCAATAAGTTTTGTCAGGCAATTCGTGTATTGGGATATACCTTCTGCAGGCACCGTAATCCGGCCAAACAGTGTTGCGGCATTTTCAAAATCACCCAACGACAAAAGGATCTGTGAAAACTGGAGATAAACCCGGGGTATTTCTCCTGAATCACATGTTTTTTCAATAAAGGGCATCAGGTTTAAAAGAACTCCAGGGGAATGCGAATGCCAGGCAATGGCGACACCCGAACGAACAATATCCCGGATCGGGTAATTTCCTTTGGATGGCAGATAGTGAAGAAAATCTATTGCATTGGAAAGATACCAGACATCACCGGATTTGCCAGCCTTATAGAGAAGATTCTGTATAACAAGTTCACTGCAAAATGGCATGTTTTTACAGAGAAAATTCAGGTTATCATTAACCAGCTCTTTGTTTTTTACATGATCAAGAAGTTGTTTTGTCAGGGCACTGATAATTTCGCCCTTTACTTCCTCCGGCAGGGTTTTCAAGTGAAGAGAAAATGTACGGATATCCTGCAATTCTTTTCCAAATGTTGATTTTACACCGGAATTAATAATTGCAGTGAGGCACTCTTTCCGTCGGAGTTTTTGGTGAATTGTTGCTGCAAAATGAATACTTTCAAGGAAAAGATTCAGGTCTTTTTTATGAATCGCTATAGTCGCAAAAGCCTGTGCCGCTTCCGCATGCAGTACTGCACGTTTTGATACATCATTTATTTCTCCGATAAGGTCACTTGCACGGTGCAGGAGGGGCAGATTATCACGGGTAACCGTCCATTTCGTAAGATCCGGAATGCATTCAATAAGGGAATCCGACCGGTATTTCCTGAAGGTTATGTTGTTCAATACCGCTAATCCCTGCTCTATATACGCCACCTCTCCCTGAGATATGCCCGTTGAAATGAGGGTCTGTGCGATAGATGAAATCATCTGCGACTGTTCACTTTTTTTCCCCATTTTCCGGGGGAGCGTATTAAGTGCGGTAAACCACCGGGAATCTTTGGTGGATATATAATGCTTTAAAACAAGAGAGATTAGATCATCCGCACCTGCCTGGGGAATACTATGAAGTGCGGATAGCAATTCCGGATTATTCTTCTGAAATGCACACTTTACGATGAGAGAATTCACGTTGCGCTGCATCAGGAGACGGTCATGCTTTCCCTTGAACAGGGGGGTATCGGATACAATACTATTAAGTACATCCACATCGTCCGTTGCAAGTGCCAGTTTTATTTTATCGTTATCTGGTGCAGACAAAACCATTCTTATACCACATATATGCAGATATGATTGGCAAAATCAATTTAATCAAAATAATATATATAGTTTTTGTTTTTTGAAAGTGCTTAATTTGAGAGATTTTTAAAATTTTAAAAGATATTTGCGAAATATGATTTTTACGCAGGTATTCAGGACCTTTTGCTTCAGTAACCGGAATAATGAATGGTATTTTGTTTACCTGATGAAAAATTATAGTTGAGTTATATCGTGAATTTAATAACATTTGGCCCCTGTTAATACCCTCAAAAACATAAGAAACACTCTTTGGGACGTCACTCCCGGGATATTGACCATTAAAATTACCGGGGGTGTGCTATCTCACAACTAAATCATTAACAGTCCTGATATCCGGATTAAAACCAGATACCCCTTTGTCACCATATGTGGGATAAAAAAATCAGCTGTGAAAACAAAGACTCCATAAAATGTCAAGCTGCATAAAAGCAATATTCCGTGCCGCCCTATTTATTCATATATCCTGGTGATTTTCATTTCTCTTGTTCCAGTCCCGTACCGCATTGCCGCCCTTACCCAAGAAGAACATGCCCTTTTTGAATATCCGATAGAACGCCTTGTCGGGATAATCAAAGACGTGGGCTTCCGGTGTAATGCCTGTGCGAAGTGCTGCACCCGGGCGTTCAATGGTCACGTCTTTCTGCTCGATCGTGATGTAACCACCGTCTGCGGGATCGACCCTTTGGCACTCGAACCGGCACCAAATCCCGAGTTCTGTGACCAGAATGGCATATTCTATGTCTCCGGTTATGCCATCAGGGTAAAAGACGATAAAAACTGGTCGTGCTGGTTTCTTGAAAATGGCAGGTGCCGGATCTATGACCGTCGGTTTGCTATCTGCCGCATCTACCCGTATATGCTTCACCGTGAACCCGATGACAGGGGCAAAGTGGACTGGCGTCAGATATCCGGCCTTGACCAGCATGGCGAATACGATGCAAAGATTACAGATGAGGAATGTCTTGCCATCGCCCGCGAAACCATGGAATACGAACATGCATTCCTTGCTCACCAGATTGCATTTCTCGAATGCATACAGGAAGAATTTACCCGGAAAAATCTCCGGCATGTCCAGAAAATTTACGATGACCGTATGAGGCAATACAGGAAAGGGGAGCCCATCACGGTGATGGTGTATACAGAAGGGCAACTAAAGAAGTACAGGCTCCAGAATGGCGAGGTACTCATGTAAGTGTACCGGGCAAAACGAATTTTTCAGGTTGTTCTTTTAAGATCCGACGATTTGACCGGCAGATAACGATATTATGCCAAAACCCGTTGCAGGTCACAATATTACAGAACAAAAAATGTTGGTTTTACACTGCCCGAAGAATCATGAGGGTGATGTCATCATGCTGCGGCCGGTCACCGGCAAATGCATATATACCGTCAAGGATTTTTTCCATGATTTCATTTGCCGGAAGTGCCCGGTTCTCGGTGATGAGACGAAGAAGCCGTTCTTCGCCGAACTCTTCTTCCCGGTCATTTATTGCCTCGGTCACTCCATCAGTATACAATACAAGGATGTCACCGGGGCGAAGGTCAACCCGGACCGACTGGAGATCGACATCATCGGTTACTCCAAGTGCAATGCCCTTTGCCTTTAAAAGAACGACATCTGATGACGTCCCTTTCAGGAGCAGGGGCGGATTATGCCCGGCGTTTACATAATCAAGCGTCATCTCTTTTGAATCGAGAATCGCATAAAAGAGCGTGACAAACATGCTCGTTTTGGAATCCTCGCAAATCAACTGGTTTGCGTGCCCGATCGCGGAAGCCGGGTCTGCATTTGCCAGGGTGCTTGCCCGGATCAGCGTGCGTGAGAGTGCCATAAAGAGTGCTGCCGGTACACCCTTTCCGGATACATCGGCGATCACAAGACCCCACTTATCTTTACCAATCGGGATGAAATCGTAAAAATCGCCACCGACTTCAAGTGCGGGAATATTCTTTGCAACTATCTCGACGCCACTTATTTTCGGGGCTGCATCGGGGAGGAAACTCTGCTGGATCCCTTTTGCGATCTCAAGTTCTTTTGCAAAACGTTCTTTTTCGGCAGTCGTCCGCTGGAGTTCGTCTATATGATTCTTGAGATCGGCTGCCATCGTATTGAATGAATGAGCGAGATCCTCGAATTCATCACCGGTATGAATCTGCACCCGGTACCCAAGATCTCCGGCACCTATTGCTTCAGAGCCGTTCTTAAGCGCCTCAACCGGGCGGGTGATCACACGGGAGAACAGGATCGAGAGCACAGTTACAATAATAAAGAGCAGGATGAAAAGCGCAACAAACAAGCTCTTTGCCGCATCCATTTTCTGGTTCAGCTGGATTGCAGTTTCACCGGTAGCACTGACTATCTGCACCCGTGTCTTTTCGGCCGGTGCAATTACGTCATCAACCGGGACAACGATAGCAACGCTCCAGTTAACACTTTCGAGGGGTGCAAACGCGATATACTTCTCGCCGTCGCCTAATGGGACCCGGGCTGTTCCGCTCTTACCGTCAACCATGTCCCGGGCGACAGCAGCAAGAGCAGAATTGTTGCTTAAAAGAAGGTTCTCTGCCTCAAACGATTCGTCCCATTCCTTTTCGCCGGCAGTAACACCCGGACGTGCAACGACGTTGCCATTATGGTCAATGAGAAGCGCATATCCCCGGTCACCGATCTGTGTATTGATGATTTGATTATTGATTGTCGAAAGGGTAACATCGGACCCGACAACCCAGGTTTTCCCGTCCCCTTTTCCAGATACGGATCGGGAGCAGGTCACCATGAGCCCCTTACCGCTGGCATCGATATAAGGGTCAGACCAGGACACCCCCTTGGTCTTTGTGGCTTTTTCATACCAGTCCCGGGTTCGGGGATCATACGAAGAGGGGATCCCATTGACCCAGGGGTGAACGTAGAGAATGCCACTGCCGGTGCCAATATACACCTGCGTGATTCGCGGATCTGATGCGAGCAGGGGGCGCATCACATCATCGAGAGTTGCAAGGGAGTATAATTCATCCTGCACGTCCTGAAGACTGACACCCGGGGCCAGAAGATAAACTGATGATTTGCCAGGATCATTCGGGCGTTTTGACTGGGAATACAAAGGGTGAGAGGATACCGGCCCGGATTGGGTCTGCAACGCTGAGGCATATCCGGCGAGTGTATTCATCTCGCTTTCTACCTGCAAAAATACCACATTGCTGATATCCGCCTGGTCTGTCGCCAGCCGTAACAGTGATTGTTCAGCATTGGATTCAAGGGCGGTCGTACTGTCAAGGACTGCACGATCTCCCAGCTGCCCGCTGCTTGCAAGAGCAAAGGCCCCCATATCGCTCATGGTTGAGAACGCGGCATACCCTACAATACCGAGCGCCACCATGGATAGCGACAGAAACACCACCAGAATCTTGGCCTGGACCGTCATCTTCATCCACGGGTGCTGCCTGTTCATCATAACCTGATTTGTTAAGATTCAGGGAAAATAATTGTTATTTTTAACAGATTGTCAGATTGCAGGCAGATCCTGATAAAATACCAGACAACAAAAAAACAAATCTATAACATCCCGGGTGCAAAGCAGCGGGAAGGACACCTGAAAAAACAGAAAAATTTTTGTTCAGATTTTTGTTCAGATATTGCCCGGGCCAAACTGCTGCTGCTTCTGCGGGGCAAACGCACCTTCGATAACACCGGGTGTGAAGATTTTTGGCGCTGCACCGGTCTTTGCATAAGTATAAAGGGCCACTGTGAAGATCCCCTGCATGGCAGAGGAGAAGATGGCAAGGACTGCAAGCAGCACAATAAAAAGTGCGAGCGCAACGATAAAGAGCGTCATATTGCCGGTAAAAAGCGTGGCAAGCATAAGAAGGAATCCAACAATCCCGACCGCTGTAAAAATAAGTGAGATCGAGATCGTCCCGACAACACTTTCTCCCCAGGTTTTCTTAAAAAGTACTGCAGATTCCTTTATCGCAGAAAACACGCCCTTATTCTCGAACGCAAGCACCGGGACAACAAAAAGGGTTACAAGGCTCCAGACCCCACCGACAACCGCGACAGCAATCTGGCCAAGGAATCCTACCCGGTCCTCTATCATGCGCAGGATCAGGCCGACAGTCGCAGCAACAACGGTCCAGGCAAGGATGGAACTTATGTGACTGACTGCGGCAGAGATCCCCTCACCAACCGTAATGCTCTTGCCGTTCATTTTTGCCTGGACACAGCTGATCAAACCCACATTGAAAAAGATCACGACAAAATAACTGACCAGGTAAAACAGGAATAATAAAATTATGCCTGATACTGCATTTGTTGCAAGCGAATACGCACCGTTTGATAATATCAATGGCAGGACAAATGTTGCTATCACAAGCAGTGTGACGATACCAGACAGGATCGGGAATACAAGGAGTTTTTTGTCATCCATCAGGATCCGCCAGCTCTCTTTCACAAGCTCGAAACTACGCATAATCCGTTCGAACATGGAGTTATATTGGCAGTATCAGAGTATGAACATTTTTTATAAACCAAAAAAAGAGAGAACTCCCACATGATGGGGGGAGGGAGTCGTCCTTTTTGAGATTTGAGTGGGGTCCTATACCCCCCACCTCTTTTTTTTCCGGAGGGGGGTATCCCCCCACCCACTTGCCGGGCAAACAGGGGGGCACCCCCCTCCCCCTTCAGTCCCGGTAAGACCATCCGAGGTATTTACAAAATCCTGTAAAAACTGTGCTTCACGCCGGATATTCCACAGGAAATACCGGTGTTGGCCCTGCAAAAATACGGGTGGGGGCCTCTCTCTTTGGAGTTTGAGGGGGGCCCTACCCCCCCACCTCTTTTTTTCCGGAGGGGGGTATCCCCCCACCCACTTGCCGGGCAAACAGGGGGGCA
>DAOQAA010000010.1:24556-51852 GCA_035353675.1 Methanoregula sp.
TCCGAGGTATTTACAAAATCCTGTAAAAACTGTGCTTCACGCCGGATATTCCACACGAAATACCGGTGTTGGCCTTGCAAAAATACGGGTGGGGGCCACTCTCTTTGGAGTTTGGTGGGGTCCTACCCCCTTCTCTTTTTTTTCTGGAGGGGGGTATCCCCCCACCCTGCTGCCGGGCAGGCAGGGGGTCACACCTGCTCGATACTACCTGTCAAAGGTTTCCTGGATAAACGTACCGATATGAGCGACAGCGGCGCGGGCTTCGGGTACCTGCTTTCCAAAGATCTGCCACGAATGGAACATACCTTCCCAAATCTCAAACCTGACCGGAATACCTGCCCATTTTGCCTTCTTTGCAAATGCAGAAATATCGTCATACATTAGTTCACCGGTCCCGGTCTGGATGTAGAGCATGGGCAGCCCCGACAGGTCTGCATGGATTGGCGAGGCCACCGGATCTTCAGGTTGCCGGTTACCGAGATACCTCGTGCGGATTGCTATGAGCAGGGCGAAAGTCAGCCAGTCGTTGTCCCTGTTTACGGTAACGGATTTTCCTCCAAACGTCAGGTCCACAAATGGCGACATGCAGACAGTTGCCGGGGGCATCATCTGGTGCTGATCACGAAGCGAAAGCAGCAGTTCGAGAACGATTGTTCCTCCCGCAGATATCCCCACCGGGATAATCCGATGCGCTGGGAAACCATGGCCGGCAAGGTACCGGTACGCGGCAAGCGCATCGTCGATCTGCGCCGGCAGGGTATATTCCGGGGCAAGCCGGTAATCGACCGAAAATACCGAGGACTTTGCAGCGCGGGCAAGTACTGCACAGAATCCAAGATAATCCGCCGCTGATCCCATGGAGAACCCGCCCCCGTGGAAAAAGAGGAGGACACGATCCGGCACTGACTCTGGCACCGTACACAACGCCCCCCGAAGATCATCCCGTATCGCTACCTCTTCCACTGCAGGCAGCTCATCAGACTGGAACTCTGCTAAAAATTCCGAAAATTCCTGTCGGGCGGTCCCGACCGGTTTTTGCAGATCGGGAATATAGGATTTGAGAATATCCAGGAACTCCTGCGGCGTTTCACGGATCATGATGTGTGGTTATGATGCGCCGGAAAGATAAAATGTGGTGCCGGTACTGACCCGGAGGGTTCCTCCTGTGCAGTTTCGTGGAGTCGGTACATCCCTTTTGGTACATGTATTTCAAAACGGGCACCTTTTCCTGCCTGACCAGTCTCATGTATTATCATGCCAGTTATCGAGAGAATTTCCCGGGCCAGAAACAGGCTGTGGCAGTGGCCGGACGATTTCCCGAATTCCTTACCAAAGATTTGTTCCTTGTATTCCTGCGCAATGCCAACCCCATTATCTTCAATAGTTATTTTAAGTCCTGACGGAATTTCATTTGCATTGCACCGGATTTTCGTAAGCGTCGTACCGTGACAAAGCGCATTGTCCATCAGAGTATAAAACACCCTTTCTATCAACGGATCGGAAAAGATTTCGTACCGTTCCGCATCGGAATATACAGCAACAGACCGGGTGTTCAACAGGCTACAGGTTTTGGAAACAAGCAGGTCTACCCTGTACCATTCCGGAGACAGAATCCCAAGGTTCCGGTAGATCCGGGCAAATTCAACCTGCACGGATATGGCGGCAACCAGTTCATTTATTTTTTCCGAATATATCGAGAAATACGGTTCATCCGGGTACCTTCCAAAAAGGTTCAGGTACCCGGAAAGCACCGTGAGTTTGTTTTTAATGTCGTGATGGGTAAGATCGGTGAGCAGGCCAAGTTTTTGGTTTGCTTCACAATGCGTCTGTTCAACCATTTTCTTGTCTGTTATATCCCGTGCAATAGCAAATATCCGGTTACTGCCGGATAAAAACGCCTGCCATTCGAGCCACCGGACAGATCCATCTGGTCGCAGGATCCGGTTGAAAAAAGTGACAGTCTTTTTCCCACCCCATAAATGCCTGAGAACGGATCGGGTGGCGGTAAGGTCTTCAGGAAAAACGAGATCATAAAGGGACTGTCCTACCGGCCCGAAAGAATTGCAGCCAAGCAGGGATTCACCGGCAGGATTGACTCGTAAAAATTTTCCCTCGGTATCGATAACGCATACCAGGTCAGGATCGGCCTTAAAAAACCGGTCGAGATCGCTGTTTTTCTCTTCCAGGGTCTCCCGGATCGCATAAAGATCTGAAATGTTGTGGAATATCGCGATCCGGAACTTTCGGTCACCTGAAAAAAACAGTTTCGTGCTTACGAGTACAGGAATCTGATTACCGTCCCGGTCAACGATCGTATCTTCAAAAACCTCCGATTCAGGAAGGCTATGCCACAAGAATATTTTCCCCCCGGGCTTTTTTTCACCCGCAGGGTAAAGTGCTGTTACGTGCAATGTACAGATTTCCGGAGGTGGCCGTTTCACAAGCGCAAACGCGTTCTGGTTTGCATCAATAATCATTCCCGACTCTTCATCGATCACAAATATCGCGTCACCAATCGCGTCAAGCACAGGACGGGATACAGGTTTTTCCAAAGAGCAGGCATTTACAGGATTTGATATACTGGTGACCTCCTGGCCAATACCATAGAATCCGGTAAATATATTATTCCGTGAAAATACCGGATTACCTGTAATCCTGATCATCCCCTCACTCCCATCCTTTCGTATTATGCGCAACAACAGCGAATGGAATGCCTCCCGTTTTTCGAGAACTTCGACAAGTTCAGACGTTGACCTGCCTGAACTATCCGGCGCCATAAAATCCGCAAACGTTTTTCCAGAAAGTTCGGCCGCGCTATAACCAAGGATCTCTTTAACAGGGTCTGTTGAACTGGTAAAACGACCATCTGCGGCAGTCTCCCATATCCAGTTCTCAGTTACCTCTGAAAGCATCCGGTAACGTTCCTGTAACTCCGCTATTACATAATCGCTTTTTCTTAGTTCGTCAAACTGCTGGCGAAGTCCGTCTTCAGTTTCGACAAGCTTCCGGAACGCCGATTTCAGTTGCTGTTCAGAACGCCGCCGTTCGCTGATATCCCGGATGAACGCAAATATCAGCGCATCTGCTTCCCGTTCATTATAGTTGAGCACTATTTCAACCGGGAGAAAAGAACCATCTTTTTTCCTGAGTATATCCTCTATAGTGGCACTTCTCCGGGTATCATTTAAGATCCAGCCTGCTTCAGATGAGGCAGCCGAAAACCCGTTCCTGATATCACCAACACAAAGACCAGAGAATTCCAGGGGAGTGTAGCCAAGCATTATGCATATGGCATCGTTGTTGTAGACAATCTCACCATTTGACCGCATCCAGATAATGCCTTCTGAAGCATGATCTACTGAAAATTTCATCAGCTGCAGTTCATTCTCAGCTTTTCTCCGCCGAACAACCTGCCGGACAAGGTTTGATAGTTCCTTGAACTGGGCCCGGGGATCTCCGCCTTTCTGGACATAAGAATCCGCGCCACGGTTTATCGCCTCAATAACCACTTCTTCCCGCCCCCTGCCGGTAAATAAAATAAACGGAATATCGGGGGAATGCAAACGCACATGGCAAAGAAACGCAAGACCGTCAGTACCTGGCATCTGGTAGTCTGAAATTATTGCATCAAACTTACTTTCTTTCATAAGAGAGAGTGCGTCGCTGACACAACCCACCGTTACGACAGAGATGTCTCCTTCCTGCTCAAGAAAACGCCGGCACAAATCCAGGAGCGCCGGCTCGTCATCGACATAGAGCAGGGAAATCATTATCGATTGTTCGATGTTTATCACATTTAAGATTTTATTCATGTACGCGCAGATTTGCCGTTTTTTGAAAATCCCGCGGATTAAATCAATTATTTTTATAAAATTTCACTTATGACTGTTGCAGATCCCGGTAAGACCGGGATCCATTTTGAGAGGGAAAAAGTTCCCTGATAATATATGCCTACAATATTGATCTGTCGCTATGTTGCGTCAGTGATAAATCAGCATCCAGCCCGTCCCAGAACCGGGCCAGTACCTGCCAAATCCTGTCACGCAACATCATCACCTGATCTTCTGACACTTCAAAAGATTGCGAGGGGATGTTGCATTTTTCATAAAGCGCACGGTTCACCTCAATCTGTATCCAGGGGGTACCTTTCCGCCAGAAATGGGCGTTAGAGATAAAACCTCCGGCAAACGGTGTGTTGAGTGCCACTGCGCCGGCACCATCAAATTCTTTTCTGAACTCTGCTGCGAGGCAAACGATCCAGTCAGCAGGACAGGTCGTGATGGTTCCGGGCTTTGCCTGGCCATTTTCATCACCATTGTTGCCAAGACAGATCAGCGGCCGGGGCTGTCCGGCATCGATCTGTTCAGCTGATCCACAGGGTAGCATGGAATGGCAGTCAAAGGCTATACCCACGGGATGCTTGTCGATAAGTTCATCGATGCGCTGGTGATAGGGAAAATACCACTTCATCATCAATTTCTGGATGAGCGGTAGATCCGGAAACTGTCCGGGGATGTAAACAGACCGTCCATCAACCGTTTTTACTTTGATAATTCCATCCGGATCTTTTGGAGGAAGCGGGAGAGGGGGCCGGTTTAAGTCAATAACCATCCGGGATACCGGTGTATCGATCTTTGCCTCAACAGACTGGCCGAAATCATAGAGCACCCGGGTTGCAGGATCGCAATACCATAAAATTTCATTCTCTGACAAGGCCAGCCGGCCGGTAATTTCAGCCGGTACTTCAACACCGCCATGGGGAATGGATATAAGAAAAGGATATTTCACAAGGATCCAGCGCTCCGGTAACAGAACCTGTGCTGGCAGTTTTTGTTAATGTTTGGATTGGGAATGGCTGTGTAATGTGTCACAAAGAATATCCGAATTCGTGTTATGAGGAGTAATGGTGAACGGGTTTTCATATTTGGGCGAGGAATCGACCCGTCTTTTAATCAGTGCTGCCTGGCAATGCCATTTTCCTTGATATCCAATAAAATCCATTGTGTTTTTCTAACTAAGATTGAGATTTACAAAATGGATTATATGATCTGTATTGCCATGCAGATCCTGATTTCGACTCTATTTAAATAAGCGCGAATTCAGGCTTTATAAAAAAATAAGATGCAATTTGACAAATCTCCAGTGGAAACAAAGGGGTATAAAAGGATGATCTATTTGCCGGATTACAATTTTGTACCATATACTAAAATAAAATAGAAAATAAGACCTGTATAAGGGCAGTTATATTGACTACAATAATAATATTATGCCATGCATATATGCCAGATTAGCTTAATTCTCATAACATTTCCTAAAGGTCCATCTCATCTCAAAAGAATAGTTTACAAAAACAGGGCTTCATTGAAGAGTCCCTGTGTAAATTACCGGAATAACTCTTTCTCTCCGGCACTTCCTGCCATCACCGCAGGAGAGTACCAAAAAAAAGTCCGGTTCAATCATGCACGCTCTGATAAAACAATTTTTACTAGGAGGTCACCCCCCAATGCTGTTGATGGAGGGGGTATCCTGTTTTTAATCAAAAAACGAGGAGGGGGGCAGGGGGGCACCCTTGATCCGCATTGCCCTGATGATCACCCCTTCCTTATGACATGAAAAGAGACCCCCACCTTATGAATGATTGTGAGGGGGCGGCACTATGTTCAGGATGGTGGTTCCATGCGAAACACCGTTTTGAAACTGGAATTTTGGGGGTGGCCCCCTCCTTTTGTTGACACAGGTGGGGGTCACCTTCAATACTTTAAAAAAACAGGTGGGGGTAGAGGAGTCCCGGATTTTTTAGGGGGGGGATACCCCGATTTGAAAGACATGTGGCACAGATGATCTGCGAATTTAAAAAAAATAATGAAACGAGAATTTCTACAAAACCTGTTGGACTACAATAAGTTACACGATATCCGGAACCGGACCTGCATCAAATGTGTATATCAGAAGCATTTTTTTTAACCGGGTAAAAACCAGGTCCGGGAAATCCTCCCGGACACTATCAGGATCCTACAAGATAATATCTATTCTACTATTACCGTCATCACAAAAGCGGTCTCATTACCGGTAACCTGTTCCCATGGCCTCTTATATACAGCGCTGATTGCCTGTTTTCCGGTAGCAGCGGCCTTTATGTCCCATGTATGGGTACCCCCGGATCCAACCAGTTTCCCGCTCGTATCTGAGGGAATATAAGTGTCGCTGGTGACAATCAGGCCCGGCGTCACGGTAAGGTTCCATGAGTACCCGGTTGTCGGGTTTTCCTCAAGTTTGAGCGTGATATCCGAACTCCGGTTTACGTATATCGTCGCACCATTCTGGCGGTCATTAACAACAACATGCCCGACCTGCACAGGTGTTTCTGCAGGTTTCGGGGCCGACCCTCCGGGATTCTGCGATCCAGTACCAGCACATCCTGCGACAACCAGTACGGCAATGCACAGGATACCTAATCCGATAAATGTGAACGGGAAATTCATACTATTCCTTCCTGACGAATGACTGTGTGATTGTGAGACCTGGAATTATTTAGGTTTTTATTTGACTACAGGAATTTTTGAAGTCATTATAAACCCGGTTTCACGCTGGAAATAACCGTCACATGATAACTTATAGAATAAAGATCATTTCCCATCAGGGAATTCACGGGGCTGACAGCACCTGCGAACGGCAATCTTTAGAAAACCAGACTCAACAAGGATTTACACTTTGTCGTTGATATGATGAGTACACTAACTGGAGACACCAGATGAGCGACGACATTATATTTGACCAGCAACCGCTGGGGCCGGTTACCTTTGCAGAAAATCCTGAACCACGGTGCCCCTGCCTCCTGCTGCTGGATACTTCAGGTTCCATGGCGGGAAAGCCAATTGCAGAGCTCAACGCTGGTCTGCGATCTTTTTACGAAGAACTTCAGGGAGACTCACTCGCGGTAAAAAGGGTTGAGGTGGCGCTTGTCACCTTTGGCCCGGTAAGGGTTATTTCCGAATTCAATACCGCAGATTTTTTCCTCGATCCCACACTTGAGGCCGAAGGCGATACTCCCCTTGGAGATGCAATACTCCAGGGAATCGATATGATAAGAAAACGCAAAGACCAGTACCGTTCAAACGGGATCTCATTCTACCGGCCCTGGATATTTTTAATTACTGACGGTTCACCAACTGATGAATGGCAGCGTGCCGCCATGATGGTCCGGGAAGGTGAAAGTTCGAAATCTTTTGCGTTCTTTGCTGTCGGCGTTCAGAATGCAGATATGTCAGTCCTCCGGCAAATCACGGTGCGACAGCCGCTCAAGCTTCAGGGTCTCAAGTTCCGTGAATTCTTCCAGTGGCTCTCAAATTCCATGAAATCTGCCTCTCGCAGCAACCCGGGGGACAGGATCCTGCTCGCTCCACCCTCAGGGTGGAGTGAAATATGACCTGGAAACACCTCTCTTTGTCGGTTACAGGAAAATCACATATTGACAGGAACGAACCGGGCCAGGACTACTACCGCACAGGTGTCCTCCGGTTATCGGACCGTGATTTTTTTGTAGGTCTTGTCGCCGATGGAGCGGGAAGTACCACCCATGGAGGCGTCGGTGCGGAAATCGCCTGCGAAACATTGTATAACCAGATCCTGTCCGGGATCCGTTCAAAAGACTCAATCTCATCGGTAAGTGACGATGATATCCGGGAGTGGATCTCTGTTTCACGGCAAGCAATTGCCACCCGGGCAGAGGGTGATGGCCAGCGGATAAAAGACTATGCCTGCACCATTATCGGAGTTGTTGCCACAAACGATCACGCAATCTATTTCCAAATCGGAGACGGATGCATAGTGTCCAGAAATGGTGCCGGGTATCGCGCGATCTTCTGGCCGGAACAGGGTGAATACGCGAATACCACCTATTTTGTTTCTGATGACACATTCAGAGAGCACCTGAAGATCGAACGCAACGATGCTGCACCGGAAGAAATTGCACTCTTCACTGACGGTCTCCAGAACCTGGTGCTTTCGTTTTCCTCGCGGACTGTGCACGAGGGGTTCTTTTCTCCCCTGTTTAATGCACTTAAAAGAAATCCGAATAACGGGTTTGCAGATTTATCCGGGCACCTGAATGCTTTACTTACACGGGATGACGTAAATGCACGAAGCGATGACGACAAAACCCTGGTTCTTGCAGTAAATGTGCCGGTGAGTTGAGCACCCCATGAGCCAGCCAGCGCACCACAACCTGTTTGACAGTCACGGCAACCACATTATACTTGGGAAAAAAGTAGGAAGTGGCGGCGAAGGGGATGTTTACGAGATCGCACCCCACAGTCCGGATGTGCTTGCAAAGATCTATCACAAGCCGATCACAAGTGAGCACCAGGATAAACTCCGGCTGATGGTAAACGGTTGTAACGACGATTTAAAGGAATTTGCAGCATGGCCGCTCGACCTGCTTCATTCCGGTAAATCAGGTCCGGTCTGTGGTTTTGTTATGCCGAGGATCACGGACTGCGAACCGATCCACAAAGTATACGGGCCTTCGCACCGGAAAGAATCGTTCCCGAACGCTGACTGGAAGTTCCTTGTAAGGACGGCAAAGAACCTGGCTGCTGCGGTTTACATCATCCATAAGTATGGCTACGTTATCGGAGATGTCAATGAAGGGAACATTCTTGTCACAAAAAAAGCATGCGTGCGGCTGATAGACTGTGACTCGTTCCAGGTGCAAACCAGCGACAAGATCTACCACTGCGAAGTGGGAGTCGCCCAGTTCACCCCGCCCGAACTCCAGAAGTTAAAAGACTTCAAAATGCAGCAGCGTTCGCAGAACCACGACAATTTCGGTCTTGCAATCCTTATCTTTCTGCTCCTCTTTATGGGGAGACATCCCTTCTCCGGGGTCTATAAGGGGCCCGAGGATATGCCCATCGAACGGGCAATAGCAGAGTACCGGTTCGCATTTGGCAGGAATGCTGCAATAAAAGCGATGTCCCCACCCCCGAATTCCGTCGGACTCTCCATTGTTCCCGGTGAAGTTGCAAGCCTTTTCGAGCAGGCATTTTCCGAATCCGGAATCCAGCCACTGGGGCGCCCGACTGCAAACGACTGGTGGAATGTTCTTGACGGTTTTGAAAAACGGCTCAGGAAGTGTACATCAGAATCCGTGCACACCTATTATTCCGGTCTTGCAGCCTGCCCGTGGTGTACTCTAGAAAACAAATCAGGCATCCTGCTCTTTTTGAGTTCTGACAATATCACACGGATTGATGTAGCCCAGGAATGGCAGAAAGTACTTGTAATTAAACCACCCGGACCGATTCCAACCATCAACCCGAAGATTTACAAGTGCCAGCCGGTCCCGCTCCCACAGGATATCTCACGTGCGCTCACGTTCAGGAGAATAACCCAGACTGCGGCAGCTTTGCTTCTTGTCATAAGTGCCGGACTTCTCCTGTGGCCCATTTGGGTCGGAACGTTTAATACCGGTGATCTTGTCGGACTTGCCCCGGCAGTAATTGCCGCACTCCTCGTGATACTCCCGGGAAAGGATACCGCGGAGAAGGATCGCAGGAAAAAAGCGTTTGAAGATGCCCGGTACAGCTGGCGACTCTGGGAGAAAAAATGGAAGGAGGAGGCCGGGGATGCGGAATTTATCACCCAGCTTAAGGCGCTTACGTCCCTTAAAGGCAGGTATGAGGCAATTGAACGGGAATACAAAAATGCGCTTGTTCAGCTCCAGCATACGTCAAGGGAACGCCAGCAAAAGAAATTTTTAGAGAATTGTTTTATCGATACACTCGTCACCCCGCCGTTAACCGAGAACCAGAAGGCTGCACTCAGGTCATTTGGTATCGAGACTGCGGCAGATATCACACAAAACAAGATTATGAGTATTCCCGGCTTTGACAAAACACTTGCCCAGGAATTAATGAAATGGAAAAAACAGCAGGCTAGCCGGTTTGTCTACGATGAGAAAATGGGCGTTTCAACTGTTGATGTCCAGGTTCTGGTTCACACGTTCCAGCCTAAGATCCGGCCGATAGAACGCGAACTGTTGCTTGGCATTGAAAAACTGCATGACATACAGCAGAAGGTCCTGAAAAACCGTATAAAGTACCAGCTCTTTATCGAGAAAAATGCGAGGGACCTTGCCCAGGCTCACGCAAACCTCTCGGTCTTTACATTTGTAAACAAACGGTTCTAAAAATTTTTCGCGTGGAATAGCACTGATCAAAAAAATACCGGGAAACATGATACCCATACAGGGGTGGCGGGACACCGATCCTGATCGGGGGATTTGGGATTCCTGCCTCCGGGTCTTTTGAGATACTGATAAAATACCCGTGAGATAATAAGTACGACCATGAAGTATACGTCACGGCACATAAAAAAATTCATCGAAGACGGGAAGATCGATCCCGATCTCTGGATGATTCATTTCCCCCATCTTCTCCCGTCCCATGTTCCCGAATGCAGCGAATGCGAGGACATGAAAAACAATCTCTGCCAGGGCGGTAAAAACCCGGTGGACTGTTTCCTTGGCATCTATGCTGAAGAAGAGGCAAAAAAACTGGAAGAATCCGGTAAAAAAACCCATAAAGATAAAAAATCAAAAGAGTTCTTCTTGGGCTCCAAAGGAAAGAAGACAAAAGCCCCGGCGGGGGCTAATATTACCTTCGACCAGTCCAAGATGTAACTGAATATCCCCCAGACATTTTTTCGGGTTATTTTCGTCCCTTTTAATTATCCATGGAAAACCAATTTTTTGCAGGACCATTTCGTTCACATAAACATTACAAAAAAGCAGTCAGATATTTTTTTAAAAGGACCGGATTTTCTGCCAATCCCGGGCGAGCCATAGGACTCTGCTGATTTGCAGGTTATACAAAAACCAGGATTTCTTTCAAGGCCGTAAATATATATCTAACAAAAATATTAGCCAGATTTTTTAAAAATCTGGCAAATCTGGCTTGGATTGAAAACAATAAGCATATATAGTATTATGAGATAGCATCAAACAAACCACAAAGGAGGTGAGGTAATGTTCGACTGGGTTTGGTTCCTTAATCTGGTAATTGCAATCCTCCAGACCATTGTTCAGAACCTGCCGGCCGCAGTATAAGCGGCTGATTTCGCAGGAGACTTCCAAAAACACCTGATTTTTACTGTTTTAGCAACTAAAAATTTCTGTAAAAGGTTTTTGTTGATCCGCTTGCTTCATTCCATTTCCTGAAATAATCGTAAAGATCCTGATCCGGTTATTCATTGAATTTTTTGTACAAACGGTTCAGGTGAAGGATACGTTTAAAGATCATCCTGACGACCACGGCCAAAAAACCTGCCTTTTGATATACAAGATACAAAACTCCGGAAAATCAAAACGCATATGTTTATACCGCACGGGGTAGATTTTCCTCGTGCCGTATAAATATTTCAGGGAGTAATTGTATGTCAGTCAGGTCTGCGGTGTTTATCCTCGTTATATCCGCTTTCTGTATTTCTTTTGCCTGTGCCCCGGTGACTGCGATTTATACGATCTCAGATCTTTCAGGAGGGTCAATAGTCCGGGGTCACCAGTTTACTATCGATATTACAGGAAAACCTAATACAGCATACTACATCTGGCTTCCCCGCACATGGCCGCTGTCGGGGGAAGCATATGATCAGCCACCGATAGTTATCCCGAATCAGGTAAATGTTGAACAGGACCCTGAAACCGGGCCATATACAATCGGTTCATACCAGTACTATAACGGCAACGGGCGCACAATCCTTGACGATGTCGCACCGTCATCGTCGCTTCTGCCAAATACCAGTTATTATGCGTTAGTCACAACTGATTCCAAAGGGCATGCAGTCTTGGCATTCGGAACTTCGGTTAACACAGCCGTACGTTCATATTCAGTCCGGGTCGAGAATCCTTCACTGGTCAACACCGATACGTCACTTGTACAGCGAGGTGACACAAAGGTAAGCAGGGGTCAGGTGTCAATAGAAGCCATTGTCACACGGCCGACAAGACCGGTAACCACACCAACAACCACCGAAATCATTACACCGATCCCCACACTCATCCTGACGGAAACGACAAGTGTTCCAGTACCGGTTACCTCCGCTGCCACAACCCCGGCAGTACCGGTGGATACCATCCTTGTAATTATCGCTGTGGGCACTGCGCTTTGTGCAGTACGGCACCGGTGAGTCTTCGCATATAACAACGTGGCGAACTGCAAAACAGGTGTGCGGTCACCGGCTTACTTTTTAGATCGACCGTGATCTGCTTTCTTTGCAATCTTTCCGGGCCGTGGCCGGTCATCATGAGTGCCGTGGTCAATGTCTAATTCCTTCAATTCCGGCCCGGTGTGTGGAGTATGGCGTGGCGGAAGAACTTCTTTTTTCTGGGGATGGTGCGGGGCGTGGACAGCGGGAACGGAATCCGGATGGTGTACATGGTTTTCGGCGTGAACGCTCTTGTAAATGTTTGAAGGCCGGACTTTCCCGGAGGGGATTTCAGGTTTGCGTCTTGGAGACATAGCCAAGGGTTCATTGTTTGCAAATAATAAAACAATTTCGATAATATTTACTGATCCAGATGATTCGAAGTCTGTATGCCGGACCAATCCGCTTTTTGACGTAATTCATTCCATCTCTTTTTTTAGACCCGATTCCCACAGGAAAATACGATTACTACCGTTCTTGTCCCCTCCCGTCCCATTCTGGACGACCAAAACACCGGATCACCATTTTAATGACCGGAACCGCCAAACACATCATTCAGTTCTTATGCCTGAAGACCCGGACAAGAAGAATGACATAAAACTCCCGGCCATCCACCCGGGCGACCGCATCCAGAAATTTTTCATCCGGCCGTTCTTTCTTACGGTGACAATCGGCATCCCGTTCTGTATTTTTAAGGGGCTTTTTGGTCTTGCCGCAATCCGGGTCGGTACACTGTCCAATCCGTTTATTACGGCTGTTGGGTGGTGCATCGTTCTCTGGGCGTCCGTTGACTTTATCATGAACGCTATACGTGCAGCAGGCGATGCTCTGCATTTTTCGACTCCATTTGAGTACTGCATGCTTGCCGAACTTGGACGGCTGGTACACCGCCCGCTGGTCTTTCTTGCGCTGGATACCCTGCTTGCATTTTCCATTATCTGTATCATACTCTGGTCGGGCTGGATTACCCGGTTGACACAGGCTGAACAGTACCTGTGGTACGTGGCAACGACACTGAACCTGATCAGCGTCTCGGTTGTATCACTCTATAACGAGGCAAAAAGAGCAGTATGATTATTTTCTTTCTCACCGGGTGGACGGAGTGATCAGGTGGTCCACTATCCGTTCCACAATTTCCGGCGCCCGGGGCAACCGGATATGGCAGTACTGGGCCGCATCCCCCTCAAGTTTTGCGGGATCGGCAGGCAGGATCTCAAGAGCTGCACCGGGGAGGACAGAATCGGAGAGAGGTACGATCCCATCCCCGGCGTATGTCATACCCCAGTTCCTGTCAGGCTGTAGTTCACAGGTCTGCCCATCAAAGCTGGGGAAAAATGAGGGTGTCTTTACGATATTTTCTGCACAGAGAAGCCGGTACCTGATATCAGGACGAATACCTGCTGCCCGAAGGGCCGCCATCGTAGTGCTCTTTGGCCGGCATTCCTGAACGATGACATCAGCTGCCGGGTCAAAATTTTGGGGAACAAACGTACCGCACAACTTTTCAGTGATTCCGGGGCCGATCACCGGATCGCAGAAGAGTTCCGCAAGAGAAGAACCGTTGTTGGGCGGACCGATTGCGATGAACCGGCGCACCTGTTCATGACGGGCGCTGCCATCCATTACTTCAAGCAGGTACCGGGTGATACAGGATCCAATCGAATGGCATACCACATCGACACTGCCGTTATATCCCTGCACTTCCCTTTGTGTTGCGATATAGTCCCGCAGGGCTCCTGCAATCACTTCCATGGAAGCATCGTTTAAAGAAGTGTAATCAAAGTTCCAGAAGGAAATGTCCTCCTCTTTCAGGCGGGGGGTAAGCCGGTTCCAGATACCGGGATGACTTTTCCAGCCATGAACAAGGACGACAGGGATATGATTGTCAGGCATTTTGCTAAGAAATGTAAGGGGCAATGAAGCATATTTTTTGTGGGACGTGGCCCACTATCACCGGAAAAATACCCCTCTGCTCCCGACTATCAACGACACGAGCAGGGAAACAGATAGGAAAGTTCGCCTGCTTCCCGGGACAAGATCCATTTATAGAACGAAAAATGAGAGTTTTTAGCAGATTACGAAGGGGAATCTTCCCCAAGCGATTCACGGCTCCGCATCTGGTAGAGCACCATCGGATCCATCTCTTTATACTCGTCAGGAGATATCCGCATGATCACGTTTGTTATGCCGCTGTTGACGATCATTTTTGAGCATAAAAAGCACGGCCAGATCTGCGTGAGTTCTCCCGTTGCAACTTCAAATCCCGCAAGGTATAACGTGCAGCCCCGTGCGAGTTTTCCTGCCTGGAGCATTGCGTTCATCTCCGCATGTACGCTCCGGCACCGTTCATAATTGGAACCCGAAGGGATATTGTGCTCCTGTCTCCAGCAGCGGTTGAGTTCCGTGCAGTCCATCTGCTTGCGTGGAGCGCCGGTATAGCCGGTGGATACAATGGTATTGTATTCATCCACGATTATCGCGCCGAAATTCCGCCTCAGGCAGGTGCCCTGGTTGGCGCACCGCTGTGCAAGATCAAGAAAATACTGGTGCCTGTTAGTCCGCATCAAAGAATTATGGAAAAGCCCGGGTATTAAAGGGGAATGGTTCCGCTTTCCCGGTACTTTTCGTTTTTAAAAAATAATGCGGGATATGGTGTCTGCAATGTAAAGGATCCCTGCAACATGCAGGGCAAGAATGCACGGAACAAGCCAGAATTTAATTTTCTGTGTCTTGTGCCGGAACAGGTGCATCGCGCTGAATGCTCCAAAGGGTCCAAAGAGCGCTGTAACAAGGAGAATACGCTCGGGAATACGCCACGCACCGGTGCGGGCAGTATGCTTGTCGTATCCATACAGCATAAATACGGCGATATTGACAAGAACATAGAGTGCAATAAAAAACAACACATCAGAAACCGGGATCATTTCAATATCCCGTTAGATTTGTCTGCATTTAGGTTTTGATAATAAAAGTGAACCTGCCTAAAGAAAAAGAGATTTTGCACGAGGTATATTGTATGAATATGAAACACAGTCCGGAAATCCGTTTGTATGCGGGTATGCTGATTGTTGTCCTGGCTCTTTTCGGAGTTTCCGGATGTATCCACATTGAGGAAAGACCCCCCGGGATGCCGCAGGCTGGCGAATATGCATTTCTTGACCACCGGGTATACTATGGAGGGACGCTTGTCAGCGGGAACTGTCCGCATTCCTCGATTAACGTAACTGCCTATCACGTCGATGAGGAAAATAAAACTCTTACAGGCATTGTGTCTTTTAACACAAACGAATCGCTTGTGCTTATCCATGGAGAGAGTACCAGTCTTTACGGAGCATACGGGAACGGTGGATTTGGGCGGCTCTCCGGAGCCTATGCCCTGCCATATACCTCAGGGAACATTACCGTTAACGGGTTTACATCGGACGGGACGATGTACCTGATGTACAATAACCAGACAATTGCACTTGAGCCGGGAACCCGCTGGATGGACATTTCAACCGGGATCGAAACGACAACGGCGTGTACTATCAATAGGACTGTGACGGATACTATTACCTACTACGGCAATTTCCCACAATCGTCTATAAAAAAGGTCATGATAGTCTGATTTGGATTGCCCCTGACGGCACGTACTATTTTCCTTTTTTTTAGTAAGCCGTTTGTTCACTTTCCCACCGCACTCCCAAACTCTTTAATATCACGCGGGGATGTGTCCATGAAGCATGATCCTCGGGAAAGGCGCATACTTAAAGGAACTCACCGCTGCGACGATGCAGATGAAATCGGTGGAGGTAGGTAAGGAGATGACCGGCAGTTCTCCCCCATCAGTCTTTATCGGCAGCTGGAATTATCCGGATATCTATGCCGGGCCAATGATTGCCCCAGTCCATGGAGATACCGCCATCATGGACCGGCCCGAAGAGTGGATTTCCGGCAGCCGTTCACAGGAGGAGATCATCGGGTACCGGATGAACCTTGTCCGGGGGAAACGGATTACCAATGCTTACGATCTCGATAACGGGTTTGTCGACAAACTCCAGGAGATCGTCCTTGCCAAGGGATCTATAGAAAGCGAGGCTGCGTTTGAAAGCGCTCCCGCAGGCCTTTCCTTTTCAGAAGAACATACCCCTTTTGGGCCAAGCGCACCGCTTGAACGTTTTGATATCGAGACAAAACGCTGGGACCATTCTCTTGAAAAGGTCTTTTATGACACAGACCAGACTGCCAGAAACGCAGTACTTGACCTGTATTATGACGGGCTTTTGTTCTCAACCATCCAGAAAGCATTCTCTGTCGGGACAATGGGACGTGGGGGAAACCGCCGGCTCGTTCCCACCCGGTGGTCGATCACTGCCTGCGACACAATGATTGGGGACCGGCTCCTGTCCGAAGTAAAAAAGTGCCCGGTGATCGATACATGGCGGCTCCATGAATTTTCGAGCCTTCATAACCGGTACGCGGTCCTCCTGATGCCAACCGGATGGCAGTACGAGTGGACAGAAGCATTCCTGCATGTTCTTGGAAACGAAGAACTGGTCTTCTCGGACCATGAAGGATTCCGGGGGAAAACCGGCTACTCGCCTCTTGGAGGGTGCTATTATTCCTGCAAGATGGCGGTCCTTGAAGCGCTCGCACAGGAACACCGGCAGGCCGGCGCTATTATCCTCCGCGAAGCGTTGCCCGGTTACGTGCCCATGGGAGTATTCAATGTGAGGGAGAATGTCAGGAGCGCGATGCAACAACCGGCAACCGAGTTTGAGGACATCAAATCTGCACTCGCACATATATCGGGACGGTTTACCCTCCCGGTGCAGCGGTTCATCACCGAGACAACGTTACTGAAAGAGAGTATCAGGCAGCGGCAGTGCACCTTAAGCGACTTTGCCGTAACCGCAGGTTAAACACCAGCCGGCACCACTACGCTAGAGGGTTACAAGGCTTGCCGTGAACGGGAATGACTCTTTTATGGTAAACGAAGGAAAGATCGCATCGCCCCGGATTATCCTGCATGCGGATATGGATTGTTTCTATGCGGCAGTCGAGATGCACGATCATCCGGAATATACCGGCAAACCGGTTGTTGTCGGTGCTGACCCGCAGGGAGGAACCGGCCGGGGGGTTGTGTCCACCTGCTCATACGAGGCTCGTGCCTTTGGCATCCGGTCAGCGATGCCGATATCGCAGGCCTACCGGCTCTGCCCGTATGCCATTTTTGTTCGCCCGGATATGTCACGATACGTGCAGGTATCAGAAGATATCATGGAGACCCTCCGGTCGTCGGGTTACCGGTTCCAGCAGGTGAGTATTGATGAAGCGTTTTTGGATCTTAGTCCGATGGGTAATTTTGGTGCGGCGAGGATTTTGGCTGAAGACCTGAAACGGCAGATCCTTTCGCGTTGCGGAGTTACCTGTTCGCTTGGGATTGCCCCGACAAAGATTGTCGCAAAAATCGCATCGGATTTCCACAAACCGGATGGTCTTACCGTGGTTAAACCGGATGATGTGCCGGCATTTCTTGCACCGCTCCCGGTCAGAAGGATCCCGGGAATTGGTAACAAAACAGAGATCGAACTGCATGCAATAGGGATACAGACGATTGGCGACCTTGCCGCATTTGACGTGCAGCGCCTGATCGGACGTTTCGGGCGTTCTGCCGTTATCCTGCACGATGCAGCGTCGGGTATTGACGGAAGCGAAGTTGTCGAAAGGGAGGGGATAAAATCCATCTCAAAAGAAATGACATTCGGGCAGGATACAAGTGATGCAGGTGAGATTGTCGCCACGATGGAAGACCTCGCCGGTGAAGTATTCCGGTCTCTTATCGCGGATAACCTCTATTTTAAAACCGTTACCGTCAGGGTCCGTTATGAGGGCTTTGTCTCAAAGACAAAGGCAAAATCTTTTCCTCATTACCATAATGATGAGGCTGCAATCCACACCTGCGCACAGGCCCTGCTCCGGGAACTTTATGATGGCAGGAAGGTTCGGCGGCTCGGCCTCCGGATTTCCGGGCTGAAAAAATCAGACACCAGCCAGCAGGTACTTTTCAGGTAAGGCAATTAAGAGAGCCGGACCTCAAAAATTGAGGGACGTCATTTATCCCCCGTAATATACTCTTTTGGTGATTACGGCTGTCCTGCATTTACAGAATCAGGCCGGGCTGAACCGGGTACTGATTTGAGGGCCCCAAGGACTATCAGGGCTAACCCGGCAGAGACAAACGTCCCGATGACAGAAAGGTACGGGTTACCGGCAAAGAACGTTTCCCGTATGGGATAGAGCATGAATGCAAGGGCAAAAAGGACCATCCCGGCAAGATCCAGCAGGTAATCAGGAACCGAGTGATTGACTCCCGTGATGATAAGCGAACCGCAGGCAAAGAAAAACAGCAGGATTGTCAGCGCCTTATCGGTAAAGCCACTCGTCATAAGAATTGCAAGTGGTACAAGAAGTACAAGGACAAGTATTGTAAGCAGGATCCGTCCCCGACCCTGTTTTCTCGGGTATATTCGGTTGTAAGCTGAAGCCATGAACAGGATCGCAGCGACAAAACCCATGTCGATCAGGCTCGGGAATGTAAAAGTGCCAGCCCCGAAAAAGACAGTGGCATACCATGCTGCATCCGCAATCCCAAAGAGAGCAAATGCCCAGGCAGCATAGAGCAGGCCGGTTCCGCGCCCGTACCGGAAATAGAGACAAAGGAATGCGGCAGCCCCGGCAAACGCGGTGAGTATCTGGAGGTAATTACTAAACGACAGGTACTGGCCGGCAGGAGTGATAGTGCATGCAAGGGCAAGAACGGCGGCTATGCCGAAAAAGCCCCAAAAAATCCCGGAAAGGACAGATAGTATTGTATCACGACCGGGCATGGATTGTGGTGCCATAACAGTTTATCGACGGATTAGCAAAAAAAATACACGGAATATTCCTTTAAATGCGCCCCGGATAAAATCCGGAAAAATAATTTCGCCGGGTACCGACGTCACTTATTGAGGGATATGTTAATGTTGCCGGACATTCCTTATATATTGGGAGTTGTTTGCATAACTGATAAAAACCAAAAAAACGGCGATGACGAGACTGATTTTAATCAGATAGGACCTGACGGGACACCGGTTGTGCGTGTCAGGCTGCCCAAAAAATGGAATCATGAAATGTTTGCTTCTGCCGACCTGATGATGGGGGCAAACCACATCCGCGTGCGCTGTTTTGACGGGGTTACCCGGATTGGGCGGATCAAAGGAAAAATCAAAAAGCGGGTCTGGATCCGGGAAGGGGATACCCTGATCGTTGTCCCGTGGGATTTCCAGGACGATAAGTGCGATATCATCTACCGGTACCTGCCGCCCCAGGTGGACTGGCTGCGGAAAAACCGGTATCTCTGATTCCCCGCTGTTTTTTTAGTATCGGTTTTTAGTATCTGACCGGTAAGTTGTGCCGGCAAACCATTGCTTCATCGTCTCGTACGGCAGAGTATAATCTCATCCATGCTGACAAATGACAAGAAGATCCGTTTGATCCGCGACCGGTTGACCAGAATTGGAATCGGCGAGCGGACTATGAGCGATGAGATGATTCTCGCATCATACAGTATCAATAATACCGGCCAGCTCTGCAGTGCCCGGAAACCCCGGTCGCCACAGAACTGAACAGTCACGCGGATTTTGGCTGTAAAAAAATATCCGTTTGGGAATGACCCGAGCAATCCCTGCGCTCAAATTTACAGATTTTCCTGTTGTAGCATACAGAGTTACTTAAGCCGGGACAGCATGTTAACTTCCACAGTTCTTTGACTGTATGTGAAAACTATGTATGGATCATCCAATTTTGGCGGTCGCGGTCCCAGAGACTCCGGCCCACGTGAAATGACAAAGGTCACCTGTTCCGATTGTGGAAAAGAGTGCGAAGTACCGTTTAAGCCAACCGAAGGAAGGCCAGTGTATTGTCAGGAATGCCTGCCAAAACACAGAAAACCCCGGTTCTGAGTACATAACCCTATAATTATTCCCTTTTTTTTTAAGAAACGCCAGGTTTCGTTTACCCGTGCCCTGATGCCTTGAGTTTTTAGTGCTCCGCGATCTTGAATACCTTAAGGTCTGGCCCGGGTTTGGATCGTATCCGCACGTTACACCAGAAATCCGTTGAGCAGCCATATTTGTGCATTGAGTACTGCGGCAAAACAGCACCACGCAAGGTAGGGGACGAGCAGCCATGCGGCTGGCACCGAGATGCGCCGGAAGACGAGCGCGGTCGCCGCGATAAAACCTACGAGAAGCATGAGCACCACAAAGGCGGCTGCAATCATATGCCATGAAAAAAAGACAATCGACCAGAGAAGGTTGAGTGCCAGTTGGATGGAAAAGATGATAATTCCCTGTCGTACAGGGGCATGTCTGGTACCTTCCCGGACAACAAGCCAGAGCGAGAATCCCATCAGGATGTAGAGGGCCGTCCAGACCGGTGCAAAGACCCATGCCGGCGGGTTGATGGCGGGTTTATTGAGACCGGCATACCACCCGGGTATACTTCCCGAGGTGAAATATGAGCCGATAATTCCGACCAGGAGAGGAATTGCGAGGCAGAGTACAAACAGGAGACCTGTACGGAGCTTGCGGGATTCCATAGGTGTACCCTTGCGTCCCGGTAACATCAAGGTGTCTGAGGGAAATGGCCGGAAAATGCCAGAGTGTAATAGCACACCGGCTGACCCGTGTCGGGCAGACCAGCGGGGCTTGACTATTTTCATTTTTTAGGACCGGATCGCACATGGGGGTGGGGGGGTGGGCCCCTACCCCCCACCTTCTTTTTTTTAAAGAGGGGGTCACCCCCCTACCCATCTGCCGGGCAAACAGGGGATCACCCCCCTCCCATATGTCCGGGCAACAAGGGGGTACCCCCCTCCCCCCTCCGGCCCTCTAAGAGCCCCCCACTACATTTTTTTAAAACCTGCAAATCCTGCATCTCACACCGGAGATTCCACGCGAAATGCCAGCGTCGACCCTGCAAAAATAAGGCTGGGGGGCTGTCACTTCCAGGTAGGGTGACCCCCTGATCCCCCTTCCTCTTTTTTCTAGGAGGGGGGATACCCCCCACCCTCTTGCCGGGCAAACAGGGGATCACCCCCCTCCCATATGTCCGGGCAACAAGGGGGTACCCCCTCCCCCTCCGGCCCTCTAAGAACCCCCCACCACATTTTAAAAACCTACAATTCCTGCATCCCACGACGAAGATTCCACGCGAAATGCCAGCGTCGACCCTGCAAAAATAAGGCTGGGGGCTGTCACTTCCAGGTAGGGTGACCCCCTGACCCCCCTTCCTCTTTTTTCTAGGAGGGGGGATACCCCCCCCACCACTCTGCCGGGCTAACAGGGGGTCGCCCCTGTTCCTGCGAAAAACGGGTGCCGGGCTTCTGGTACTCAAAGCCCCATGCTCCACTTTTGAGTGTCCTATAAAAAGAACCGGGAAAAAGTGAACCGTAGGTTATCATTGAAACGCATGTTCAAAGATCATTACCACAATTTCAAAAGCGATGAGGATGATTACAACCCATTCAAGGAAATTCGAGTGCTGGATCCGGACCTCATCGGATAACATCGAGTAATTCTCCCGGATCACGGCAATCTTCCGGCTTACGCTCTCGCTCCATTGCCCGCTCCGCAGGATCTTAAGAGCCGTTGCATAAACCCTGGCGTAGTAAACGTCCTCGGTCACCTTGATTAAATTGTCGACTTTCTCGATGATCTCTGAGATCTCTGCGGAGGTCTTCATCTGGTATCTCATGATCGCGTGGTACTGGCTGCCCCGGTTGAACCACGATTTCTGATCCGCGTGCTCGATATCGTCATACATCCTCGCCATTTCACGGGTCAGCTCCCGGTCATAATACCGCAGCTCAAGCACCTGCACGTTTGCAAACTCGATAAGATCGATGAGATCGGTCGAATTCTCAGGACCACAGAGCAGTGCCGAGTCCCATGAAATGACCGCAAGATCCTCGTTTGAATAACTCAGCGAATTCTTTATAATATCCTCACGGATCTGGGATGCAACACAGGTACGGTCTCCAAGGAGCAGCGGAACCGGGTCGATTGAGTCGTCGCGCCGGTCAGTTACGTAGATCGTGTAATCTTCATAAAAATCCGGGTCGATTGCAAAATTTTTGATATGCGGCTTGATGATCTCCCCAAGCGTATTGAGATACTGGATGAAAAAATCCGAAAGCCCTTCCTGACCGGCAAACCGGAACGCGATGTCCTCAAGGTGCCGGTAGTCAGCCTGTTCGTCATCGTAGATAAAGCAGAGGCTGATGACCCCGATATCGTAGACACGGGCGATAGCGGAGAATTCGTATGGCCGCCCTTCCCGTTCCACCGTTATGGGCAGCATGCGGATAAGAAGCGGGGACGACTCAATCATTATGGATTTTGGCTTGACCCGGACAAAACTGGTACGGGCTGTAAAATAATTCCTGGCAAGAGATTTCTCCAGCCAGTCGATATCGATCTCCCGACCGATATCGTAAATGCGGTAGAACCGCAGCGATATCATAATGAGTTCTCCTTTCTGGTAAATTCCTGAAATTATCAGTTACTATTATTTTTCCTGAATCATCATAAACACTCACACGGACAATACCAGTGCCTCAAAAATCCACCGTTTTTAGAGGCGATAAACGCTTGTACGCGCCGTTTTGTCGTTTTGGGACCTGATGGGAGTAGTCAGTTTATTCCTTTCGCGGTGATTTATATTCCTCCAGCGCAAACCAACGTTAGTGAGATTTCATGAGTGCTGATTTTCTTTCTCTTGCATTAGTTACTCTGATTGGGCTCATGGCAGGTACTGCAATCGGTCTTTTTATCGGGTATCTCATGAACAGGCAACGCCCCATTTGGACCGATATGACCGGACGCGAAAAAGCAACCAATATCGCGCTCATCGGGATTTGTTCGGCTGTCTGCATCGCGGCACTTGCATGGCGTTTTCTTTTGGATTAAGGCGATCTATCGCCATACCTCGACGCTTTTTTGGTTATTTCCTGTAATCAGGTATCATACAAAGGATCGTCCGCAAGTGACAGATTGATGATGCGGTACATGCAACTGATAAGAGTTGAGTACGTGTGGAGCGGGGAATAATACCGGTGTAAAACCGTTTCCGCTCCAAAAAAACATCCCGTGCATTATCCCGGATAAGACAGGACTTTGGTAAAAGGCCATAATCGTGAGGTGCAGGTAAGTGGAGTCAGGGCTGTTTATCCATGGCATCATAATCGGTATTGCTCTTGCCGCACCTGTCGGCCCGATTGCATTTGTATGTGTCCAGCGCTCGCTTGCCAATGGCCGCTTACACGGGATCTCTTCCGGCCTTGGGATTGCAATGGCCGACGCAATCTATGCAGCGGTGACTGCGTTTGGTCTTGCACTCATCTCTGACTTCCTGCTTTCATACCAGTGGTTCTTCCGGTTGTTCGGCGGACTTGCCCTCATTGCAGTAGGTCTCCGTATTGTCCTTGCTGCCACCCCGGAGATAACTACTGATGCTACAAATGAATCCTATCTTTCCGATTTTAGCACAATGCTTGCCTTTACGCTGGCAAACCCGCTTACTCTCCTCTTCTTTGCAATTATTATCCCGGCTTTTGGCGTCGTAATCAGTGGAAGCAGCTGGGTAATCCCCACGATCTTTGTGACGGGTGTTTTCCTCGGGGAGATGGCATGGTGGGTCTTCCTGTGCGGGACGCTTGGCTCAATGCGAAACTACCTTACACGGGAGCGCCTGCACATGATCAACCGGCTTGCCGGTGTTGTTATCACCGCATTTGGCGTCGTGCTGATTGCCTCCCTGATCATGACTACAATGATTACGTAACACCATTACATCACGTATCCTGTCCTTTTTATCCGTGTTTAGTGGGATGGTTTGTATAGACATGAACCCTGGGACAAACTGTTTTCTATACAATTAGCTGGTATAATAGTTCATTTAATAAACTATTATATCGCAAAACCAACTTCAGGAGGCAGGGGCTGATGACCAAAGAGATCCGTGACAGGACGGCAGATGCAATACTTACCCTCATTCCCCTTTATCACAGGATCGTCATGCGCCACAAACATACAACCTCAGGCATACAGGTGGCACAGATTCATACGCTGGGTGTGCTCATGAGGCACAAAGCGATGCCGATGTCGGAAATCGGGAGCCGGCTCTATATTTCCCGGCCGTATATGACCCGGCTTGCTGACGTGATGATCGCGGATGGTCTGGTGGAGCGCCAGCCCGATCCTGTTGATCGTCGGGTAATAAACCTCGCAATAACCACGAAGGGTAAAAAATATCTCAAAGAATCAGTTTCAGGGTACAAACAAGATCTTAAAAACAGCCTGTCCGGTCTCGATGATGACGATATCAGGACACTTTGTGCTGCACTTGAAGATACATACCGGATTCTTGTAAAACTCACTCCGGGGTAATCACCATGCACCTCTTCAGTCACAAAATACCTGCGACTGATGGCCAAAATAACATGGAACATAGTACCAGATCTGATGAGATCGCATTCGACTTGCCCCGGGATGCGACCGGTAACAGTGTTGTCGAAGATGGATCCGCAATCATCCGGATCGACCACCTCACCAAGGTTTTTACCTCCAAGATAAAAACCATAACCGCCGTAAACGATGTGTCTTTTGAAGTGAATCGCGGCGAGATTTTCGGGCTTCTTGGGGCAAACGGTGCAGGAAAAAGCACGATTATCCGGATCCTTACGACACTTCTTTCACCCACGTCCGGGCATGCATACGTCAACAATTATAATATCACAAAAGATCCCGAAAAGATCCGCAGCATCATCGGGGTCTGTGCCCAGAACTCCACAAGCGATGTTGAACTGACCGCCTACGACAACCTTGAATTCTACGGAAAACTCGAAAACGTCCCGGACAGCGTCCTCCCGGACCGGATCCGGGAACTCCTGAAAATTGCCGGCCTGACGGATCGCACCTATATGCCCGTGCGGACATTCTCCGGGGGAATGATGCGCAAACTTGAGATTGTCAGGGCGTTCATTCACCGGCCGCTTATCCTCTTTTTGGACGAACCAACGATAGGTCTTGACCCGGAAGCCCGCCGGGAGGTCTGGCAGCAGATCCAGTTGCTCAACGCGGAACATACGACCATTATTCTAACGACGCATTACATGGACGAGGCAGAGAAACTCTGCAACCGGATTGCCTTTGTAGACCACGGAAGGCTGATCGCCCTTGATACCCTTGAGAACTTAAGAAAACTGATCCCGGCCGGGGATTTGATTGAAATCGGGGCGGATAACATTAATCCGCTGGCAAAAGATGAAATCCAAAACATTCCCGATGTAAACGCGGTATCGGCTGCCGATCACAAGGTGACCATTTCTGCGACAAATGGCAGCCGGGTAATTCCATCTATTCTTACCGTATTCGAGCAGTACGGGATACCAATTATCTCGATCTCTATCCGCTCTCCTTCACTTGAAGACATTTTCATTTACCTGACCGGCAAAGGCATTGACAGCGGTAACGATAATACACAAACAGCACAGAGCGGGAGGCGGTTCCCGTGATGAGAGGCGCTGTTGCCATATTCAGGCGGGACTTTAAAAAATTCCTGAGTAACCCGTTTATCATCATGATGACGCTTTTCATGCCCATCATGTACCTCGTTATCTTCGGGAATGCAATGGGTGGCACTATCACCCATATTCCTGTCGGGGTGGCACAGGAGATGCCACCTTACGAAGATACACCCCTTTTTACAGACGCGGCCTACCAGCTTAACCACATTAGTCAGAACGATGCAGAAAAAATGCTGGACGTGACCGTTTATCCCGATGAAATCGCGGCCAAGCAGGATCTTCTGAATGGTAAACTGTCGGCACTGATTGTGTTTCCTTCATCGGTCTCAAACGATCATGCAATCCGCCTTTATGTTGACAGTGCCGATTCCATCACCCCGCCACTTGTCGAAGCAGCAGTAAGCAGGGCACTTGTGCAGCTTGGTGCGCACAACACCGTTCTTGTTGACAAAATATACGGGGATATTAAGTATATACAGTTCTTCGGGGTGGGGGTGATCATGATGGCAATTTTTACTTCCACTATGTTTGGCGGAGGGATTGCACTCATTAAAGACCGGGAGAACGGCATCCACGAGGGCTATCTGGTGACACCGGTGAAACGGTCAAGTATTATTTTTGGGATCATTTCAAGCGGCACCGTTCGGGCGTTTATTGCCGGGGTTGCAATTTTCTGGATCGATCTCCTGATCACCGGGATCACCCTCAAAAGCATCCAGGATTTCCTGCTGGTGCTGGTTGTCATCCTGATAGCCTGTATTGGCGTAACAAGTCTTGTGGTTTCTTTTGCCTCACGTTTCTCATCACAACAGGAGTATGGATCGGTCATCGCATTTTTCAATCTCATTCTCTTCATGACATCGGGGGCCTTTTACCCGGTAATCGGGATGCCGGACTGGCTGCGCTGGATCACGATAATTAACCCGGAGTATTATGGTATCCATGCTCTGCGGAGTATTATACTCAGGAACCAGGGACTCAATGTGATCGGTATCGATCTTATTGCACTTTTGATCTTTTCACTAGCGATGATTGTTCTCGGGATAGTAACCTACCGGCGTACACTGGAATAAGAAGGGCAGGCACAAAGTACCACAAATGAGGATTGCCTGAGATTGTCGGTTTTTCCCCGGGCCGGATGAAGTCCAGATTTCCGGATCCATACTTGTTTTGCAGGTACTTTTTTTGCATATACTCTTTGGACAGGTCGACAGGATACTGCCAAAGTTCCGGATAAAGATCGGGATATTTAAGGTACAAATTGCAAAAAGAACTAAGATTTGTATAACTTTTTAGAGGATCTCAATGAGTGAAATACGTGGATGTGTATCTCCCGTCATTATGGTTGCTACAAAGACCACCGACGGTTTTTCGGAACGCTGCACGAGCGCAATGCAGTTTTTATGTCTTGTATCGATCATTTTTGCCTTCATCGCAGTGAGCCCGGTAACAGCCGGTTCAAAGTACATTGCGGGAAGCC
>DAOQAA010000011.1:0-46869 GCA_035353675.1 Methanoregula sp.
GAGAAGGGAGACCGGCCTTTTTTCAGACATAGAGAACCTCCCTCATCACGTCATCGCGAATAAGCGGGTGCAGACCATCAGGTGTGACCAGATCCACCTTTATCTTCAGGCGTTCCATAAGCAGGTTCCTGAGATGGATAAAAGCAAACATACCTATGGGACGTTCGAATTCCACCATAAGATCAAGGTCGCTTACAGGTTTCTGGCGGCCCTGGGAGTACGAACCGAAAATACCAATCCTCTTTACATGATATCGGTCATGGAGTTCCTGACGCATTCCGTCAAGCTGCCGGATGATCCCGCTTGTGCTCTGCATTTTCCCTGAATTGAACTATTGGAAGTGCGGGTATATGAGGGATTTGTAAATCAGGGGTTTGTAAAACCTGCATTATACCAGATCCGGGGGATAGAATGCATCAAAAATTGCCATACAGGAGACGATAAAAAAACCCGGTTACCGTTTCCCATGCCCCTTCTTTCCCCCGTGTTGCTTTCCGCCCCGCTCTTTTCTTTTGTCCTCTTCCTTTTCGATCTCCTGGCTTTCCAGTTCCGCGATGATATCGAGCGGATCATCCATCATTTTCGTGAGCCGGATGATCTCAAGCAGCCGTTCGATGCCGATGAAATGCTCGGACATCACGCGGGCAAGAGGGGAAAGGACAATCTTTGTTCCCTGTTTATGCACAAGTTTGTGAGCGACAAGATCAGGCAGTACGGGCTCCATGCTCCCCACCATCGTTGTGTTGATCCGGGCAAGATCCGCCTCCTCGCCGCCGCAGGTAACCGCGTTTGCCACATATTCCTCTGAACTCTGTTCGAGATCGTGGACGGGGGCAACCTCTTCCATCTCTCCTTTAAGGAGTTTAAGCGCAATCTCCTCTTCAGTCCCCGGGTATTCACGCGAGTAACTGCCCCCCGGCTCGGCAAGGAGCACGACGCGGCCAAGGTCATGGAAGTCCGGCCGCCCCGCCCGGCCCGCCATCTGGTTAAATTCCTGCACCGAGAGCCAGCTCCGGCCCATCGCAAGGGCGTCAAAAATCACCTGCGACGCAGGGAAATCGACGCCTGCACCCAGTGCCGCAGTCGTTACGACCGCCATCAGTTTACCTTCAAGGAACTTTGTCTCGACCTCGCGGCGTTCCTGCGATGAAAGCCCGGCGTGGTATGCCGCCGCCCGCATGCCGAGCGCATCGGCAATCGTGTGGCACCGGGCGCGGGCGTTTGTGAAGATAATGGTCTGGCCCCGGAACCCCTTCGACGATGTATTCTTGTACTCCTCGGTCGTCAGTTTCTTGATTGTCGGGATTTTCTGCTTGCGTTCAGTGAACATGAGGAACCGTTCGAGCGCGACCGGCCGGTCATCGTACCGGACAAGCTGGCAGTCAAGTTTCTTTGCAAGCGTCTTTGGCGACCCGATCGTCGCGGAGAGATACAAAAACTGCGCCTGCGGGGCGAGATACTTGAGCCGTGCGACAAGGCCGTCCAGCCGGTGGCCCCGGTCCGGGTCCTCAAGCATCTGCACCTCATCGATGACAACGGTCGCAACGTTTGACATCTTCTGGCCGCACCGGATCATATTGTCCACCCCTTCGTAAGTGCCGACAATGATCGGAGCGTGCGGGTTCCGGTCGCCAATCTTCCGGGTCTCAGGGAGGTTCAGGCGCGATACTCCTGTCAACAGGCCGGTCTTTGCAAAGGCACCGTAACGCTCGGTAAACCGTTCATACTTCTGGTTTGCGAGCGCGACAAGCGGGACAAGAAAGAGCATCCGGCCCCGGCCCGCAAGGTAATTTTTCATCCCCGCCATCTCGCCGATAAACGTCTTTCCGCTTGCGGTTGCGGCAACAACCAAAAGGTCTTTTCCGTACAAAAGGCCGGCGTCAACTGCCATCTGCTGGGCAGGCATGAGGGACTCGACACGTGAGGCTACAACAAATTCGTGCGGGAGCGGCAGCTCCTCCAGTTTTGCGGTCAAAGCCACAGGGTGCGCCTCAATCCGGTCGAAGAGGGCAGACTTCATCGACAGTTTTTCGGGCTGGACGAGCGCAAGCACCCGGTCGAGATTCCGGGTGGTAACCAGCAGCTCCTCGAAATGCCGGAGCGTCTCCCGTCCCATATGCCCTATCGGGGCCAGTTCACGACGGAGTTCCCGAAGGCCACAGTCAAGGCAGATCTTTTCGCTTTTACCAAATAATACAGAATTATCCTCGTTAAGGGGAGTGTACCGGTCATCAAGCAGGCAGATCCGGCAGACGTCAACCGGGCTTGTCCGGATCTGGAACGCTTTCAAGAACTCCTCGAACAAGGGATCGGGTTTTACCATCCGCACGTCGCCCTCGCGGAGCTGGGCGATAAGATCCTTTGACGGCGTTGCCTGGTACTCTTTGCGGGAGCCCCAGCGAAGCCGGTATTTTGACGGCCGGGGCCCCTTTGGAGTGTCGATCATCTCGGCAATGCCAGTGCCGTGGACGTGCCTCCCGTCGTAAAAGAGAAGTTTGTAGGTACCTTTGACCGGCTGGACGATGATCTTCATGGGGCAATCAGATCGACAATGGTATACGAGAGCCCGACACCTTCAAGCCTTTTTAAGAAATCCGTGAACTCTTCGTCGACGATTACAATCACGCAGTCGATCCCGTGGAACGCTGCTTCGATTACGCCTTCACGTGCACCGAAAAACAGGTCCGGCTTGTGACCGGCAGCCTTGAGCGCGATGAATGCTTCAAGCCCGACTGCGGCCACCATCCCGGCCGGGCGGATGAGTTCCAGCAGTTTGTCCCTCTGCACCCGGCGGGAACCCCCCTGCTGGATCCGTGGCACCTTGCAGATGGTAATCGACCCTTCCTTATGCTCGATAATGCCGTTCAACCGGGCGACACCGACATCCTCGTCTTTTCTTGCATCTGCGACAACCGAACCGGTCGCCTGCTGCGGCTTTTTTGAGGCATACAAAAAACCACCTTTCATGAAAACCCCGACCTCGTCCCCGGCCCGGAGGTTTTCTGCAGCGATAGCTGTCCAGACAGAGACCTGCTGGATGATATCGCGGCGGATATGGCGGGCGTAGGACTCTAAGGACTCGGCGTTTGCAAGCACCCACTCGATACCGGTCTTTGTTACCTCGTAGTTGCCGCGCCCGCTTGCAGAGACCATTCCTTCGTCTACGAGTTCCCGGATATACTCAGAGATTGCCTGCGGCGTGACGCCAAGTTTTACGGCAATCTCCTGCTGGCGCACCGCCGGCTGGTGCTCGGCTATCTCGACCAGTATTTGTAACCTTGAGACCTCGCGCTTGCTGCGCAGGATGGAATACAGGGGATCCTTAACGTCCTGTATCAAGCAGCACCAGCCCCTGTCCCTTCACATCAAGTGCAGGGATTCGTTTTGCAAGTCCCTTAATGAACACCGGACTGACGCCAAATTTCCTTGAGAGATCGCTGATGGAGGTGTTGCCATTTGCAAGTTCTGATTCTATCCGTCCGACAATGTCGCGGAGGTTCTCATCGTTTGAGAGCGAAATATACAGGATATCCGAAAGATCCTGCAGGTTGCACTGGAAATTCGCACGGAACTTGTTGTAGGTCCCCCGGAATTCCCGCTGCGGCTTCTCGCCCGGCTTAGGCATCCTCCACTGTTCTTCGACAAGGTTGCCTTTCTTTAAGACCTGGATGCAAACCTGAACGGATTCGTCATTTACCTGCGCCTGGAGTTCTTCCTCGGTCATCCATGATTTGCTCAGCAGTTCGTACACTTTCTTGAACGCAGGACTGTTGAACGTCATGAGGAGCGGAACAAGTTCTACGGGATCGTTGACAATTCTGATATGACCCGGCACAGTAAAAACCCTATACTTATATGGCGGTATAAATCAATAAATTTATGCGGCTCCACCATGCAAAAACAGGGCAGGATCTCAGTTCGCGGCATCGTCCAGGGTGTCGGGTTCCGCCCTTTTGTGTATGCACGGGCCTGTGAATTCGGGATCGCAGGCTCGGTAAAAAATCTTGGCAGTGAAGTTGAGATATATGCCCGGGGCGAGCGCTTCGACGATTTTCTGGCAGCAGTATCGCGTGGCCCGCCAATGTCCCGGATCGATTCTGTCGACGTGACAAGTACATCAGAAAAAATTCCCGACGGATTTTTAATAAAAAAAAGCGGCACCGGTTCGTTTTCCGGCATGATCCCTCCCGACATAGCAATATGCAATGACTGTATTGCAGATATTTTTTCACCGGGCGGGAGGTACGAAGGCTACTGGGCAACATCGTGCACGAACTGCGGGCCGAGATACAGTATCATTCAGGAAATCCCCTACGACCGGGAACGGACGAGCATGGATGCGTTCCCTGCATGCAATGAGTGTTCGGGGGAATACAACGACCCGCGCTCCCGGCGCCACCATGCCCAGACAATTGCCTGCCATACCTGCGGCCCGGAGCTCCGGCTCCTGGACAAATCCGGTACTGATGTCCCGTGCAACGACCCCATCCGGGAAGCGGCGGCCCTGCTTGATGCCGGAAAGATCCTCGCGATCCGGGGAATCGGAGGGTTCCACCTTGCCTGCATTGAGGAATCCAGTGGGGAACTCAAAAAACGTCTCGGCCGGATCGAGCAGCCGTTTGCGGTGATGGTGCGGCCGGGGATTATCGACCGGATCGCCATTGTTTCAAAGGAGGAACGGGAACTGCTGGAGAGTCCCATTCACCCGATAGTCGTGCTGGAAAAACGCGACCATGCCTCGCACAGTACCATCAGCAACCTGCACACGATTGGCTGCATGCTGCCCTATACCGGGCTTCACCACCTGCTCTTTTCCTACCTTAAACACCCGCTCCTTATCATGACAAGCGCGAACATGCCCGGTTACCCGATGATCACCGGCACTGATGTGGCGCTTGTAAAACTCGCAAAGGATGCGGATTATTTCCTCGTCCATAACCGGACCATTGTAAACCGGGTGGATGACTCGGTCGTCCGTGACGGGTACATCCTCCGCCTTTCCCGGGGAATTGCCCCGAAACGGACAGCAATTGACCTCGGCCCGCGCTGCATTCTCGGCGTCGGCCCGGAGCTGAATGCAAACGCGACGATCTACAAAAACGGGTTTGCCGTCACATCCCCGCATGTAGGTAATGTCCGGAACCCGGCGACGCTCGAATACCTTCAGGAGACTGTCGCCAAGCTCTCCCGGCTGCTTGGGGCACGGTATGACGTGGTCGCCCATGACCTTCACCCCCAGTTCCTCTCCACCCGGTTTGCAAAGGAGATTGCAGCCACTCAAGGAGCCGAACTTGTGCCGGTCCAGCACCACCGGGCGCATATCGCGGCGACAACAACAGAGCCCTGTATCGGGATCGCCATCGATGGCGTCGGGTACGGGGACGACGGCACGGTCTGGGGCGGCGAAGTCTTTGCCGGGCAGGTGCCGGACCTTGCCCGGGTCGCCCACCTTGAACCGGTGCCGATGCCGGGCGGCGACCTTGCCACAAAATTTCCGGAGCGGATGCTCTACGGCATCCTGCCGGATGACGAATGCCTCGACCTTCTGGGTCGCCGTGGCTGGTCCGGTGTCGAACTCGGCGTGATAAAAAAACAGGTCGCAACGCAGTTCAACGTCACGATGACAAGCAGCACCGGCCGGGTGCTCGATGCGGCTTCCGCCCTGCTTGGGATCTGCCGGGAGCGCACCTACGACGGCGAACCGGCAATGAAACTTGAAGCGGCGGCTGTTGGAGGGACGGCCGAAGTATGGGACCCGGTCTTCCTGCAAATCGGCGGGTGCGAGTGCCTTTCGACAAGGGCGATCCTGAAAACGGCTTTTTCGCGGTTTTCCAGTATACCAGCCGGGGATAACCATGCAGTCCGCGACATCGCGGCATCCATTCAGCACAACCTCGCACGGGGAATTGCTGCACTTGCCATCCATGCGGCAGAAAAAGACGGCATTCCTCTCGTGGCTTTAAGCGGGGGAGTTGTCGCAAACCGTGCAATCCGGGAGACCATCCGTGCCGAAGTCTCCCGTGCGGGACTGGCCCTTGTTATCAACGACGCATACCCCCCAGGAGATGGCTGTGTCTCGTTTGGTCAGTGCGTGTACGCGGGAAAAATATAAAAAAAACGGCCGATACTAAAATCGTCAGCTAAAACGATAGCCGGTTATACAATAGTTACAAGAAAACCCCTGTCGTCGATCAATCCTGATCGTAGCCCCTGACGCAGGCATCACACGATATTTTCGTATAACCAGCGCATGACCCGGGTAACCTCCCGATAAAACAACCATTTTATCTAAACGCAATTCCAAGATGAGATCATCTGAAATGAACCCGCAGGATTCGGTTCAGGAACAGGAAAAAAAGATCCAGAGCCTGGAGCAGGAACTTGCAGAGCTCCGCCAGAATCTTGCAGCAGTCGAGGACTATTTTCTCCAGGTAAAGGCCCTGACAGATGCACATGAAGTACGTGCAGAACTCGACAACGAAATAATAAAGGCCTTTACTGACGAAGATGCCGAGTTCGAGGGTATCTGGGACTTCCACCAGCAGATCCTCGTGGCTGATCCCGATGGATCGATCCCGCTTGATACCATGTATGAAACATTTGCCCGTTTCTGCCGCGAGCACGGGAGAAAGCCGCTGGACAAGGATGCCTTCGAGTACCTGCTCCCGCAGATGGAAAATCCCCGCCCGGAAATATTCAGGGGTAAATGGCAGGGATGCCGGTTCCGGTAAACGGTTACCTCACACGGCGGGCATGGAGACAACATGGTTCATGTCCGTATTACCGCCCGCTCAAAAATCCCCCGTGTCGGATCTCTCTGGTTTGGCATAATTGACCGGGGAACAAGCCTGTTGCAGGTCCGCCCAAGCTGTCTCTGAAACTTAAACTGCCCCTTCTGTTCGGTCGATGCCGGGCCGTTTTCAAAGACACGCAGAACCAGTTATGAAGTTGACCCTGACTATTTCCTTTTGGCGGTGCGGGAGATTGCGCAGTTCAAGGGACCGGGTGTCGAATGTCACATCGATTCACCGGGCGAACCACTCATGTATGCCCGGCTGCCCGAACTTGTTGAGGTCTTAAAAAAAATCGCAACAGTAAAAACGGTCTCACTCCAGACAAACGGTACGCTCCTTTCCGATGCATAGATCGCGGAACTTGCGGCAGCCGGGCTTGACCGGGGAAACCTTTCGCTTCATGCTCTCGATCCCGGTCTTGCACGCCGGCTTGCGTGAGTGGACTGGTATGATATCGATAATATTACCGGTACGGCAAATGCAGTTACAAAAAGTTCCATGGACCTGCTCATTGCACCGGTCTACGTGCCGGGCATCAACGATTCCGAGATCCCGGAAATCATACGGTTTGCACAGGAATGCGGCGCCGGGAAATGATTCCCTTTGCCGGGGATCCGGAATTTTGAACGCTACCGGTATGGCAGGACACCAAATGTCGTGAAATTCCAAGAGCTGGTGGCAGTTTTACAACAATAGTATCCGGAAATGGGAGAAAGAATCCGGCCTATCTCTCCGTCTCGATGCCGTGCAGGACTTTGGGATTGTCCGGTGTCCCTCGCTCCCTGAGGTATTTAAAAAAGGCGAAACGGCGATTGTGGAGATCCGTGCCCCCGGCCGGATTAATGGTGAACAACCGGGGGTCGCACGGAACCGGGGGGTTTCGGTATCCGGATGCAGGAAAGAGTCCGGGCAGGTCCGGGTAAAGATCGTCGCGGTAAAAAAACAATATCTATGTAGGCATCCCGGTTTAAAAGGTGCAGGGAGCATTTCCCATACGTGATCCATTGAAGGGCATTACATAATCACATCAGGACTGCACGACAGGTCAGGACTTTGGGGCTGTTTTTTCAGGATTCCTGAAATCTCCGCTTTTTACGGCCCAGTCGAAGGTTCGGATGAGGAGATAAATCGTGTTTTTCCCAAGCGACGCTTTGGGAATAACACAAAAAGCCCCCTGCCGGCAGGCCTCTTCCTTGATTTTCCGTGAATTGTCTGAGGTAAAGAGAATAAACGGGGTTCTGTTCCCCTCTGAGCGCAACGTCTTAAGGAAAGTAATCCCGTCTATACTGCCAGACAGGGCATAATCGGATACAATAACATCTGCGCTAAACCGGGACAACCATTCGAGTGCAGCCTGTCCGGAACTGAGGATCTGAACCGTGAATGTCCCCATTCTTTCGCAGAATGCATTAATGATCGCGCAGGTATCCGTGTTATCATCGACATATAAAAGCCGGATCATCGGGACATCTCACGGTTCTTTGGTATTACGTGATAACCGGCTGTGCCGGACTCCCCGTTATTTACGTGACATTGACAGGAGGCATGGGATGAGGTGTTTAAAATATCCGGAACTCTGTCATTGGCTTTGCTCATGGTGTTCCCCGGCTCTTGTTTTATTCATGCAGGGATCGCCTGGATCCCTGGCTTAAAAACAATTACAAAATCCGGGCGTGGGTCAGACGGGATAGATCTCACCGTAATGCCCGTGTTCTCTTCATGGGACTAAATGCTTCTGATCGTTATTGCGGAAGAACGCCCCGGGTCCTGCATTAAACGACACTAGAGAGGGTAAGAGTGCCGGATTACTGGTGTTCTACAATGGCACGTGTCGCGTTGTTGGGCTTGCAGGCCCGGGGGAACCCGCGGGATCCGTGTTCCACGTCCCAATTTATAGTACACACTTTTACTATATTAAACTATTCTTAAGTTAGTTGACCTTTAATTCAGGTCATAAAACTAAACGTAAATTCAATTATAAAAAATACGAAAACGGTTCATGCCGTGAATCAGTCCTGAAAACTGTTGTGGCGTAAAAAGATCATTGCTGCTGCCCCGATATTGCATTCGAGTCTGAAAATCACCGTGACACTTAAGCAGTCACGCGAAAAAAGTCGGCTTAAAAGATGCACCACATAAAATTTCAGGATCAGGATCGGATTATGGAAGAATAAATACAGTTTTGCCCGTATCCCAAACGGGCTGCCTGAAAAATTTGAGGGATTTAATAACCATTAAGCTCGGCCTCAACCTTTTGCAGGTTTGCTATGCGTTTATCGAGCGCAGGATGCGTTGAGAACAACTCCAGTATCCGGTTTCCCGTCAGTGCAGGAATAATAAAGAATGCATTTGCACCCTCAACCTTTGCCTTGGGTTCGGCTGGAAGTGCATCCATCCTGCCGCTGATCTTCTTTAGTGCCGAGATGAGGGCCTGCGGATTCCGGGTGATATATGCACTTCCACGGTCCGCTGCAAACTCCCGGTACCGGGAGATTGCCATGATCAGGAGCTCTGCGACAAAATACACAACAATTGCTACAACTCCCACAATGATCCAGGGAGATATACCTTCGTTATCCCGGTCAAACAATGCCCCGTACAGGAAGTTCTGCATGATGATAGAGGCAAGCATGGCAACAAAACTTGCAAGGGTCATGGTAAGGATATCCCGGTTTTTCACATGCGAAAGTTCGTGTGCAAGAACGGCTTCCAGTTCGTCTTTTGTTAAAAGGCGCATAATCGAATCCGTGCACGCAACCAGTGCATGCTTCGGGCTTCGGCCGGTCGCAAACGCATTCGGCACCGGGCTTGGCATAATTGCAATCCTTGGCATTGGCAGATCCGCTTCCTTACAAAGACGGCTTACCATCCGGTATAACTCCGGGTATTCGTTTTCCCCGACCACGCGTGCTCCGGTGCTCCAGACCACGAGTTTTTCTGAGAAGAAAAATTGTATTGATGCCATTACTACTGCGAGCAGAACAACAAATACTGCCGAAACACCCAGCTTCACCAGAACTGCCATGAAGACGAGGTAGACAGCAAGTAAAAGGAACCCTGTCAGCCACAAGCGAAATGTAAGCTCCCAGTCCCGTTTCCATTTCATAAGTACAAAAGTACAGTTTTTACCATATCAAACTATTGTTCAGTTGTTTGAATATAAGTTCAGGTTAAAAAACAAAAGGTGAATATACTAAAAAAATAAAGACTTGTATAATCATGCCGCGAATCAACCCCGGATATCACGATCATGCAAAGAAGAAAATTATTGATGCCACCCTTGAAATTGCAAAAGACGGCGGTTGGAACACGGTAACGCTTGAGACTGTTGCGCGGAAAGTCGGCGTGACAAAAGGTGCCCTCTATACATATTTCGAGAACAGCGATGCGCTTATGGATGAGGTGGCCTTTGAACTGGCAAAGCGGTTCCGGGACAGATTCCACACAGACAGGTCAGAAAAAATTGTCGGGATTCATGAGCTGCTCGAAGATATTGCCGAGTTTGTTTTTTCCGACAAGGAAGCGGTGGCGCCGCTCTTCATGCAGGCACTGGAACGGGCAGTACAGGATGCTAAGTTCCGGGACCATATGGCAGAGAAGTATGATGATTCGATCCTGCAGTTCCGGGAAGTTTTTATTAAAGCGCAAAAATCAGGGCAGATCCCAGAGGAAGTCAATATCACGATGGCCGTCCAGGCCATTTACGGACTGACACTTGGTCTCGCTTTCATTTACCAGATGCTTGAAAAGGACCAGAGCGAAGCAAAACAGCTCTGGATAGGATCTGTCGAGCGGATCCTGCATATCCATAATCACAAAATTGAGGGCAGTAATTTATTTACCCCGCAGCCAAAGCCGCAGATTTTTTAAAACGACTTTTTTTAATGCCGAAAGCCCGGACAAAATAGATCTGCAAAGTGGCTTTAACGGGACAATACCGGATTAAAACAAGGTCCAATTCGTTTTGTTGAAGAATAAGAAAAAAAGATTTAGCCGAACAGGGCACCGAGCCCTGCCATGCCGCTCTCTTCTTCTGCCTTCTTGTCTTCTTCCTTCTTCTCTTCCTTTGCTGGTGCTGCTGCGGCTGCTGCGGGTGCTGCGGCTGCAACGGCGACCGGTGCTGCGGCTGCCTTGCTGATGGCTTCCTCAATGTTTACGCCGTCGAGGGCTGCAATGAGCGCCTTGACACGTGCGTCGTCTGCTGCTACACCTGCGGCGGTAAGGACTGCCTTGACGCCGTTCTCATCGACCTTCTTGCCTGCCTTGTGCAGGAGAAGTGCTGCATAGATATACTCCATTTTTTTCACCTCAATACTATCAACAATTATTTAACCAGGTTCTGGAGGACCTGGCCTTCTCTGTACGCTTTACCGATAATCGCATCGACAACGTCTTTCTCGTAGATCGCTGCCTCAACCGCAAGCCCGCGTGCGTCCCTGACTGCCCTGGTCAGGAGTGCCGGTGCAGTGTCCTTTGTCGGGATCGCTGCTTCGAGCGAGAGGGCAAGTGCCTGCCTGCCGGCAAGCGCGATCTGTCCGAGGATGACTGTCTCGTCAACTGCAAGCACGGACGGCTCGTAGATGCTGCCGTCATGGAATGCTACCTGTAAGGCAACACCGACGTCCATGGGCTTGATGTCGAGCTTGACCAGGATCGTTGCGAGTTTTGCCGAGATGACGCCGCCTTTCTTGACGACGGTCTTGGTCTCCCTGATCTTGACCTTGCCGCCTTCAATCGCTGCGGGAATGCCGGCCTGCTGGAGCTCGCCGACAATCGGGCCGGGCTTGAAGCTCGTGGGGCCCTTCTCGATAACGATGTCCTCGGGTGCAGTCTCGCCGGCTTTTGCGGCCATCTTGGTCTTGGTCTTCTCGAGCTGCTTGTACAGCTTGAACGGGTTATCGTTTGAGAAGATTACCGCTGAATGGCCCGAGATAAACCTGGTGAGGCCCTTTGTGTCCCCGCCAATCTCGCCGAGTGCGTGTTCGATCAAGGTGTTTCGTGTAACCTTGATGACTGCCTTGCCCCGGAGGTTCCTGCGGATCTGTTGTACTTGCTGTGCGGGAATGCCGTACATGTCGACAAGCCCGATGAGTTTGTACTCTTTTGCGTGCTTCTTGATCTCCGCGACCTCATCCTTTTTCCATGCGGGCAGGTGGTGGGTATAGATTGCCATTATACCAGCCTCACGGACGGACCCATGGTGGTCTTTACGAAGATCGAGCGGACGTTTAAGTGACCCTGTTCGAGGACAGATTCGATACGTTTTACAACCGCATCGATATTCTCAGCGACCTGCTCCGGCGTCATTGCCGTCGAGCCTACCTTTGTCGAGAAGACAGTCTTATCCTTGGTCCTGATCTTCACCGAGTTACGCAGGCGTTCGACAATCGGGCGGATATCGGTCTGCCCGGGGATCGGCATCGGCATCCTGCCCCTCGGACCGAGCCGGGGACCCAGGAAACGACCAACCTGCGGCATGACCGCGGTCTCGGCAAGGAAGTACTTGTAAGTACTTGCGACACGGCGTGCTTCACGCGGTGCGCCTCCAAGCCGTTCTACCTCTTCAGGGCCGATAATCAGATCAACCTTGGCTTCCTTTGCCTGCGTGACGATATCCCCTTTCCCGATAACACAAATACCGGTCTTTTCTCCGGTACCGTTGGGAAGAAGAATCGTCTCGTCGATACGATTTTTCGGCTGCGCCATATCGATATTCTTGAGATTGATGGTAATATCGATGCTCTCAGAGAATTTTCTCTTTGGCGCCTTTTCAATCGCCGTGTTTACGGCTTCCAGAATTTTGGCCCTATCAACCATTTGATTCCTCCATAGTCTGCGACCGAACTATTTCGATCTCCTATGGTGTTCTCCGGTTATTTCACGAGAACGCTGTCATACTTGCCAGCTGCGATGTCGGCGAGCACTTCTTTCGGGCGCTTGCCGTCAACGTTGACACCCATGCTCACGCACGTGCCCACGACCTCTTTAACTGCGGTCTTGAGCTCGTAGGAGAGCATTCCTTCGAGTTTCATGTTGGCAATTCTGACTGCGGCCTCGAATGGCAGGTTCCCTGCCACCTTGGCGTTGGGCTCTGCGGATCCTTTCTCGATATTGGCCTCTTTCTTGATGAGTGCCGTCGTCGGTGGGATACCCACCGAGATCGTGAAGTTCTTCTTCGCGTCGACTTCGATCTTGACCGGGACCTGCATTCCGTTGAATGAGGCGGTCTTCTTGTTGATCTCATCGACTACTGCCTTCACGTTGATACCGAGTGGTCCGAGCGAGGGTCCTAATGGTGGGCCCGCTGTTGCCTTTCCGCCGGGTACTAAAACCTCGACCACTTCTGCCATAGTCTTTGCACCATGCCGTCCCGTATTTACGGGTTCCTAGCTTGGGTCTGTTAAATTTGACGTAAGAGAAAATAAATGTGATTGTGGGAGGGAAAAAACCGGGCCGTTCCCTACAGGCATGAGAGGATCTTCTCCCGCTGCCAGGCCGATCCGAGTACGACAGCGCCGCCATCAGAGGTCGGGACAATCCGGATGACCGAATGCCAGCCGGAAGGTACCGGAGTCTGCCACGCAAACGTCCCGTCATCCCTCATCCTCACGATAAGATCTGGGGTGCCGTAACCGTATGACGATCCGGCATCCTTCACGCGGAACCGGGCCGCAAGGTATTCCTGCCCGGCACTTTTCCTTAATCTGACCCCTCCTTACCATTTCACGTATGCAAGCCCAGCAATCCCATTTAATTTTCTCTCGTAAAATCTGCCCGGATCCCGGCCTGAATCAGGGCAACAATGCAGTATCCATGCAGGGGGTCACATGATCCCATTTTGTTTTTTACAGCAGCGGGCAATCCGCATCCCCTTTGTTTTTCTGACGTGATGAACCCGGATAGTTCCCGATATGGCAGATCACTTTTACCATTCATGACCCCCTCATGCCTGTCCGGGACCCAAACCCCCGTATCAATATCGTTGTGAGGAACACTTACCTGTCAGACCAGCAGAGCCTCAGGGACGCCGGGGCTGATGTCATCCAATCTGATGAGGGGAAATGGAACTTTTTAGTAACGGAATTAATCTTAAAAAAAAGTTCGGCGCGACACCGGAACAAATCGACCGCGAACGCGAAAAGGGTACATAAGAGCATTTCCCGGACATCGCTTGCGGCAGATGGGAAAATTATAAAAATCCGGGGTTTATCCACCTTATTGCCGGGCCCGGAATTCCTCTGCAAGCATCCCGTAATACCGGCTCGACCGCCAGTGGTCCCGCAGCCAGACATGCTCGCGGAGCGTGCCCTCGTACACAAGGCCGCCCTTCTCAAGGCAGTGGGCAGAGGCCGTGTTGAGCTCGTCGCATTTCGCATACACCCGGTGGAGACCGAGCGTCCCGAAACCGAAACCGAGCAGCGCCCGGACGATCTCTGATGCATACCCGTTCTTCCAGTATTCCTGCCGCAGGATGCACCCCATTTCGGCAGTCGACGGCTGCTCCTTGTCAGTCTCAAGGAGTACAAAACCGGCAAAATCCCCGGTCTTTGGGATCCGTACCGCAAGGATGTAGCCCTGCCGGTCCGGCCGGGCAGCCTCTTCCATCGCATGGCGCACAAAACCGGTAACCTGCTCCTCGTTTTCAAGCCATATAAAGACATACTTCATGATGGCGGGATCGCAGGCCATATACCGGATATGATCGATATCCTGCTTGTTTAAGTCCTCTAAAATAAGCCGACCTGTGGAAAGGGAAAATACCATTGGGATGCTCCGGGGAAAAACCGGTGAACGGGCTCACCGGACCGTTATGTTCCGGTATTCGTTTCGGGCGGTACCGTATAACGCTGGCGATTATCGTGTTACCTCACACGCACGTATCGCAGATGCCGGGGGAACTGTATACCAAGAGATACCACCATCCGGATGCTTGCCGGCGTGCTGAAACACGGATGCCTGAAAAGATTAAAAAAAAGCCGGGGACTTTTCCCGGTTTACTTCCTGAATACTCCTTCAAGGAAATCACCGATAAAGACACCGATGATAAAGAGGATGACAAGGATGATAATCGAGATAAATATGCCAAGTCCGCCCAGCAGTCCAAGACCAAGTCCAAGGGCACCGGGAATGACAAAGAACGAAAGAATTCCAAAGATAAGCCCGATAACAATCCCGATAATGGCTCCCGTCTTTAAAAGACCCCACTTGTCTTCCTTTCCTTTGTGAAGGAAACCATATGCAATACCAATAACCAGGACCAGTAATTCAAACCACATGTGTATACTCCTGAAGTCCACATGTTAAATTACCGGAGGTAAATATTTGCCGAATTACATCCTGTTTCCCGGAGTTTACCGTCCCGTGTGACGGGGGAAGGCTACCTGTGGCCGCCGGGTGACAAACGATGCCTCAAGATTTTTTACCATCCGCACGGCCATCTCCGCCGGGATCCCTAGTGCCATCATCTCCGGCGGGAGGGAATGGTTCTGTGTCGGGTCCTGCGGCCCCATGAACGCGGTATTTTTGGGCGTGTTTTCCGCAAGGCCCGCCGGGAAGGTAATAAATGTCGAGCAGGCAGAGCCCCACGGGACAATGACCGGCAAGAACGGGTCATCCCGGTCAAAATGGATGAGGGCTGCCATGTTCCGGATCTGCTCGCCGTTCCCAAAGATACAGAGGGAACGGACCTTGGGCAAGGGATCAGGCAACGCCTCGCATGCCTGCACGACAAGGTATTTACCCGGCGGGCGGATCGGCCCGGCTGCCGCCGTACAGCGTTCGACAAGACCAGGACCTGCCTTCAGGTACTCCGCTGCCCCGCCACGGACATCCTTCCTGCCGGTCGAGACAAAATACCGGATATCATCCGGCATTGGGATATACCCCACATGGTACAGTCCCCCGGGGCAGCACCCCTCGTTTACCCCGTCACCGAGATAGATTGCCGGTATCTCGCGCCCTGCCGCCATCCGGTACATTGAGACAGCAAAACAGCGGTTCACGTCGGCCATCTTCGGTATCCCGGCCGGAAGCGTATCGGAACCGTACACCGCCAGAGGGCGCGTAGACAGCCGGAACGCCGATGCAAGCCTTGCTCCTGTTTCCCGAAAATCCAAGCCTGTCATACTACATCCCGGTTCTTTTTTGGTTTACTTCATCCAGCCCATTTTTTCATACCATTCGTACTCGTGGGCAAACCGGTCTTTGTTGTATTTCACAAGCTCGCAGAAGTACTTCCGTTTCTGCTCGTGCAGTTCATCCTGGTCCGGATAGGTAATTTCGCCACGGATTGCCTTTGCAAGCGTCTTTCCCAGTTCACGGGCTTTTTTCTCGGCTTTCCCAAGCGCTGCCGGGTCGCGCCCGATTGCCACACCCACGCCCCCGACAATGTTTGCGCCCAGCGTCGAGAGGACCTTGTTCATATATCCGACCACCTCGTTCTCACCTGATCCTCCGGCTGTGCAGACCGAACACCCGAACTTACCGGTCAGCATCTGGCAGTGGATCGCATCCGCCATCCGGTCAAAGAGCGCCTTCATCTGGGCCGGCACGGAGTCGACATAGTTAGGGGCGCCAAGCACAATCCCATCGGAGTTCAGCATCCGGTCAAAAATGTCGGAGAAATCATCAAGGAAAATACAGTCTCCTGATGCGTAACAGGTCCCGCAGGCCGTGCAGTGCTCGATCCGTGTTGCGTAAAGATCGATCAGTTCTGTTTCTGCCCCTTCTTTTTCTGCCCCGGCAAGAACCGCATTTGTCAGTTTCAGGGTACTGCTGTCTTTCCCGCGGGGGCTCGCGTTTATTCCGATAACTTTCATTTCCAGCTGCTCCTGTAAGGAGGGGAATCGGAGAATAATGATAATAAAGGTATGGGCCGGGTTAACCGGGTTGCTGATGAATTTTACGGGATGGTGCAGCTAAAGAGTCGTCCTTATTTTTTTTCCAAACAAACACACAGTAAACTGTCACTTTTCTGAATCAACCGCCCTTTCGTACGGGCAGGCCGGAGGCACGAGCACTGCCCGCTCCGCCATGCGGTAATGGCGGCTCTCGTTCGGTGGGGGCGGTGGGGACAGGCCCCCGTGGGGGAGGCGGCTTGCCGTCCCACTACACGGCATCCTGGTTTCCATCGAATCCATTATCTTACCTCAATTATAATATCCCGCGCTAAGCATGAAACACCCAAAAAACGGATGCCGGCCAGCAAACGGATATGCCCCGGACAGGAAATGCAACACCCGATATGAGGTGACCGAGGGTGGTTCTTGTCATGAGAGGTGATCTCTCATGCAACCCCCTGACATAGATTCCGTCAAAGGTTTGACAGAGGCAGAAGCTGCCGAAAAGATCCGGACCGAAGGTTACAATGAACTGCCGGAACCTGAAAACCACGGCATTTTTGGCATAATCGCGGGAATCGTAACAGAGCCGATGTTTATCCTGCTTGTCGCTGGCGGCCTTGTCTATTTTGTGCTCGGCGATATGACCGAGAGCCTCATGCTTTTGGGTTTTGTATTTGTCATTATCGGCATCACGGTTTACCAGGAAGAAAAGACCGAACGGGCTCTTGAAGCTCTGCGGAACCTCTCAAGCCCCCGTGCACTGGTTATCCGCGACGGAACACAGAAACGGATTGCCGGCCGCGAAGTAGTAACCGGCGATATGCTCATCCTTGCCGAAGGCGACAGGGTCCCGGCTGACGGCATCCTTCTTTATTCAAACAATGTCACGGTTGACGAATCGCTTCTCACCGGGGAATCGGTACCGGTAAGGAAAAAGTCCGGGACTTCCGGGTTACCTGCCGGGCAGCCCGGGGGGGAGGACCAGCCGTTTGTCTGGTCCGGCACACTTGTCGTGCAGGGACAGGGCCTTTGCAGGGTCACGACAACAGGCGCCCGGACCGGGATGGGGAAGATCGGCACCGTGCTCAAAACCTTAGAGCGGGGCGAAACCCGGCTTAAAAGTGAAATTTCCCTGATCGTTAAGACAATTGCCATCGCCGGCATTTTCCTGTGCAGCATTATTGTAGTCGTCTACGGGCTGACACGGTATAACTGGATCGAAGGGCTCCTTGCCGGGATAACACTTGCGATGGCAATCCTTCCCGAAGAATTTCCTGTCGTCCTGACGGTGTTTTTCGCGCTTGGCGCATGGAGGATTTCCCAAAAAAACGTGCTGACACGTCAGATACCCGCAATAGAAACCCTGGGTTCGGCAACGGTGCTGTGCGTGGATAAGACGGGCACTCTCACCGAGAACCGGATGACCGTCCGGTCATTTTTTGCCGGGGGGCAGTTCTGTGAACATGACGCCACGGGTAAAAATTCCGTACCGGAAATCTGCCACGAACTGGCCGAGTTTGCCATTCTCGCGTGTAAAAAAGATCCGTTTGATCCCATGGAAAAAGCACTTCTCGAGCTCCGGGACGGGGATTTCGGAACGACAGAACACATCCACTCCGGCTGGACGCTTATTACGGAATACCCGCTTTCCCCGGAACTTTTTGCGATGTCAAATGTCTGGCGTTCGCCAAAAGGACATGACTATATCATCGCGGCAAAAGGAGCCCCCGAGGCAATAGCCGACCTGTGTCATTTCAGTGCGGCACAACAAAAGGGGCTTGCCGCGGATATCAATACGCTTGCGGCACAGGGGCTCCGGATCCTTGGCGTTGCAAAAGCATCGTTTACCCGGACAAACCTTCCCGACGGCCAGCACGATTTTACGTTCACGTTTCTTGGCCTTGTAGGATTTGCCGACCCGGTCAGGCCTCAGGTGGCACAGGCAATCCGGGAATGCCGGGCGGCAGGGATCCGGGTGATTATGATCACCGGCGATTACCCGCTGACTGCCAAAAAAATCGCCCAACAGATAGGCCTTGAGAACCCCGGCACCTGTATCACTGGTACCGAACTCGATACAATGAACGACGAAGAACTAAAAAACCAGTGCCGGTCGGTGAATGTTTTTGCCCGGGTGGTGCCTGAACAGAAGCTGCGGTTAGTAAATGCCTTCAAATCAGCCGGGGATGTTGTTGCGATGACGGGCGATGGTGTAAACGATGCACCGGCCCTAAAGTCCGCGGATATCGGCATTGCCATGGGAGGGCGGGGGACGGATGTCGCACGCGAAGCGTCCTCGCTTGTGCTGCTTGACGACAACTTTACCTCCATCGTTGCCGCAGTCCGGCTCGGGCGGAGGATCTTTGACAACCTGAAAAAAGCGATGGCGTATATCTTCTCCGTCCACGTACCCATTGCCGGAATCTCGCTTGTTCCGGTGCTTTTCAACCTCCCTCTCGTCCTCCTGCCGGTCCACATCGTCTTCCTCGAATTGATTATCGACCCGGCCTGTTCGATTGTCTTTGAATCCGAAAAAGAAGAAAAGGACGTAATGGACCGCCCGCCACGAAAAAAAGACGAGGGGATTTTCACAAAAAAGATCCTCGCGATAAGCCTGCTCCAGGGATTTGTCGTGCTGGCGGTCATCCTTTTTATTTATATAAATGCGCTGGCACGCGGACTTGGCGAATCTGAAGTAAGGACGCTCACGTTTACGACTATTGTTATAGCCAACCTCTGCCTTATCCTGACCAACCGGTCGTGGTCGGAGATTATCGTTACGACAATCCGTACACCCAACAGGGCGATGCGCTGGGTATTTGCAGGGACGATCATAAGCCTTGTCCTTGTCCTTTTCGTTCCGGGCCTTCGGGGACTTTTCAGGTTCGGCAGCGTCCCGTTATGGGACCTTCTGGTATGCACGATAGCCGGAATCGGGAGCGTCCTATGGTTTGAATGTTACAAATACCGGTGGTGAAGACGCGGTGAGCAAAAAGGCAGGGTTTTTAGTTAAAGGCCGGGGAGCACACCCGGATCATTGCCTGACAGGATGATGGCGAGGGTATCTCCCCGGGTTTAAAATCAGAATACATATTACCTGCCCGGTATACGGCTTATGTGTTCATCCGGGCCGGGCCAGCCACTACGGCGTTACCGGCAGGGTTTTTAAGGATACGTGATACTGGTGTCATCCGAAAATACGTCCACAGTATGTTGCCCGAAATGCAAAAGCCCGACAAAACCCGGGAACCGGTTTTGTGAATCCTGCGGTGCACAGATAACGGCCCGGTGCCCGTCTTGCGGATCGGAAATCGACCCGGGGGCGAAATTCTGCGGGAACTGCGGATCTCCTGCGGGAGTTCCACTGACAAGGATCGTACCCACAGGGACTCCTCCCGCCGGAGCTGTTCCGACTTCAGGGACAGTACCACCCGCCTCCGGCGAACAGATCCTTGGCGTGATCGGTTTTGCCCGCACCTCAAAAATGTTCGGCCTCGGTGGTGACACCTGGACGCTCGTCTTCACCGACCGCCGTATGATCCATGCAAAACTGACCCAGCAGATGATAAACGATGCAACCCGCGAGGCCAAAGAGGCCGCAAAAGCCGCAGGCAAAGGATTCTTCGGCCAGATGGGGGACCAGATGGCCGCGATGGGTGCATATACCCGGCGGTACCTTGCCATGTCTCCCGAAAGCATCCTCCTTGAGGTGCCCGGGAACAGTGCAATCGAGAACCAGCGGATTATGGCGGTAAAAATTACAATAAGAGAGTCCGAAGACAGCAAGGACACATATAAGCTCCTTGTCCAGTCAGGAGACGGGAAGTCGGAGTATGTTATCCCGGAGTACAACGAAGCGTCGGAACTCCTGAAAAGAGTGTACGGTGACCGTGCGGATGTCCCGGGCGGCGCCTCCAAAGGATTTTAAAATCAAACTTTTCTGATATTTTCCCGGGCATCAGGCGCATGCCGGTGGAACACGTTAAAAAAAGAGGATTTCCGGGATTACCGGTCGACGTTCTTGTCGACCACGCGGACATTGTCGCCCCGGACCGTGATCGGGATCGGGACAACACTCTCGTACAGTTCGACCGTGATCTCTTCCTTTGCTGAATCGACGCGCTTGACGACCGCTTTTTCACCCTTGAACGGCCCGGCAATCAGTTCGACAATGGTGCCTTCGTCAATACCGGAAACGACAGGTTTCGGGATCAGGAAATGCCCGACTTCGGCAAGTGATGTCTGGCCTTTTGCAAGCGCACGGGCATGGGCGGTCATCTCAACGAGCTGCTCGATCCGGTTCCGCTGCTCGGGAGTCTCAACAAGAACGTATCCCTGGAGTTCGTTTGGGACAATAATCGAGGTAACCTTGATATCGGTCGCCCTTGTCTCGATGGCCTTCAGGATATTGTCGGCAACCGTCCGCTCCTGCTTGGAGGTTGTCTTGATTGCAAAGATCCGGTTATTGAAAACCTCCGGCGCTGCGGGGGCTGTTGGCGCCGTTTGGGCAGGTGTTTGTTCCGGGGTTGTCATAGTTATCAGATCAGAACCCAAGAAGCGCCTTGTGGTCGAAGAACATGTAGATTACAAATCCGATAGCCCCGATAATAAGGACACCGGCTGCCGCAACGGTCGCAATCTTTGTAAACTCCTCACGGGTGGGAGTGCGCGCAAGTTTCAGGACACGGAGGTATTTGCGGAATAATTCCTCGTGCACGTCTACCTTGATATCAGGTTTTGGAAGTTCCATAATTGATCACTTGAGAAAATCGATCTCATACTGTTTCTGTACTTTGGGGGTAAGCTTCTCATTACGACCATATATTTGTGGCGACCGTACGCCCGTGACCACCAAAAGCGTCCGCATCTTGTTTGCCATCGTCGGGTCAACCTGGGCACCCCATATGATCCGGGCATTCGGGTCTACCCGTGAATAGACTTCCTGCACAACCCCTTCGGCTTCGGCCATTGTCATGTCCGGGCCGCCGACCACGTTAACAAGCGCGGCTGTCGCACCGGAAATATCCACGTCAAGAAGCGGGGACCGGATTGCTTTCTTCACGGAATCTGCTGCCTTGTCTTCGCTGTCGCTCTCGCCCATACCAATCATGGCAACGCCGCCGCGCTCCATGACAGTGCGCACATCGGCAAAGTCCAGGTTCACAAGTCCCGGCATCGTGATAAGTTCGGTGATGCCCTTGACTGCCCGCATGAGCACTTCATCGGAGACCTTGAATGCCGCCGACAGGGGGAGTTTGGGGACAATTTCGAGCAGGCGGTCGTTTGGGACCACGATGACCGTGTCTGCCACATCCCGAAGGCGTTCAAGCCCGGCTTCTGCGTTCTCCATCCGGATTGCACCTTCGGAGGCAAACGGCAGGGTAACAACCGCGATTGTTAGCGCGCCTTCCTCACGGGCAGCTTTGGCGACAACCGGGGCCGAGCCGGTCCCGGTGCCACCGCCAAGGCCGACGGTGATAAAAATCATATCGCAGCCGGAGACAGCAGCACGGATGTCCTGCTCGTTTTCAAGTGCAGCTTCCTCACCGATCTGAGGGATAGACCCGGCACCGAGGCCACGGGTACGCTGCCGGCCGATCAGCATGCGCTGGTCAGCGTGGGTCCGGATCAGGTGCTGGGCATCCGTGTTAATGGCGATAAGTTTTGCGCCGTGGATACCCTCTTCCATCATGCGGGTGACGGTGTTGGATCCGCTGCCACCGCAGCCGATCACCTTGATCTCGGTCTTGAGTTCGCTTAATATCTGGTCAAGATCCTCGTTATTCTGTGAGGGGGTTTCAGTCTCGTCCCTTGCCTTTGTGAGTGCCTCTTCTACAATCGACCTCATGTATTTTTCTCCAGTCCCGGGATGTGGATTTTTGTTTCTGAACGGACCGATACCATTTCCGGTAAAATCACCCGGCCATCATGTTCAACGGCATGCCCGGAGGCAAGCTGTTTGAACGCAGGTCCGGCCGAAATTCCCAGTTCGCGCGCTTTTTTGGGGTCGAACCGGACCTTACTGATGATCAGGTAATCGCGTTCCGTCGCTGTGATTTCCTTACTACGTATGATTTTTACGCACAACTTATTTAAAGCATTTATTAGTTCCGGAGAATTTTTCGAGAATACAATAAACTGCGGAAGCAGAACGTTGTTCCCGCTTGTCAAATGCACCACGGAAAGCGGCCCGAAGCCCCGGATAAGCGCAGGTTCATCGGATTTTTTTGCTTCCGCAAACAGCAGCGGATCAATGGAGATAACAGCAAGCGGGCCGGAACCTTCGAGTGCGTGGATATAGCACCGGGAGTCCGGAGAGATGGTGTCTGCCAGTTCCCGCACGACACACCATGTTTCCCATGACACGTGGCCAAGCGAGGCGATCTCGCTTTCGGACAACCGGGGGACAGCGAGGGAATCGAGGATGTCAGTGAGCCGTTCAAGATCCGGACCGGATACTGCCTTTCGGTCGATATAAGCGGCAACTGCCCCGCTCTGCCGGACCATTTCCTGTACCATTGCCCGGTCCAGCGCCGGGACCTGCAAACGGGAACTGGCGATATGCCCGAATGCTCCCCGGCTGGTAAGGGCAATAGAAGTCTCGCGGGGAGCGTAATGGGTCCCCCCGATACCGATAAGCGGGATCGCATTACAGGGTTCTGCATCAAGCACGGCTTCTGCAACCGCCTGCCCGGCAACCGGGTCCGCCCATTCCTTTTCGGTACTGCCAATCTCGACAAAAAACGAGGGGTGGGTAAGTGCAGTCGGCCCGTGGTGGGTGACCTCGTATGAGACCCGGTATCCCGCCGGGCAGTGCCGGGCGAGCGACCGCAGGACGGCATGCATCATCGCCGGCGCAGCAGGCGGGAGAGTGCGTGAAGTGCCTCCCAGATCTGCCGAGTTGTAATTCCCGGTTACGTGAACCGTAAGAACGGGTACGGGGTTGACGCTTGAGTGCCGCGAAAGAAAAATCACAAGGTCTGCATCGATACCGGCATCAACGCCTTCTGCGTGGATGAGCCGGCCTTCCACTTCGAAAAACTCGTAGGTCCGGTCACCCGCAGGGCCGGCACCGCCAAGTGCAGCAAGGCACTGTTCGATATGGCGCCTGATATTGCATCCCGCAATATCCTGGCGGGAATTGACAAGCGCTATTTTCATGCCGGAAATATATGCCGTACTTCACGAAAAGCCTCGCGGGGCGGCCGGGTGGTCCGGGTCCATGAGTGCCGCCTCAATCCTGCTTCGCAAATGCTTTGATGATGGAGCACACACCTCTCTGTTATTATGGACGAGAAAAAGATTGAGGCTGCGTTTGCGGAGGCAAAGATCCAGAAATCGATCACCTGTCCGCAGGCATTTGCGATTGCAGAAAAACACAAACTCACCAAATCGGAGATCGCCGATTACTGCAACAACCACGGGATCAAGATCCGCGCCTGCCAGCTGGGCTGCTTCAAATGAGCAGGTCAAATGAGCTTTTTTTTATCGGTTGTCCCGGTAAGTGAGGCCATTGCCGCAGTCCACCGGCTCGGGAATGCGATGCCGGCTGAGACAGTGCCACTTGCCGAAGCATGCGGCCGGGTGCTCTCCTATGACGTGCGGGCGGACGTGAATATTCCGGGGTTTACCCGGTCGGTCATGGACGGGTACGCGGTAAGGGCTTCTGATACAACCGGTGCCGGTGAATCGGTACCGGCAATGCTTACGTTCCGCGGCCGGATCCTGATGGGACAAAACGCAGACCAGCCGGTAAAGCCCGGAGAATGTTTCTATATCCCGACCGGGGGAATCCTCCCTGAAGGCGCCGATGCGGTCGTGATGGCGGAAAACACGGAACCGTTTGGCGATGAGATTCTTGTAAAAAGGTCCGTGGCGCACAACGAGAACGTGCTCCGGTATGACGAAGATTTCAAAAAGGGCGAGGTCGTCCTCCCCTGTGGCCGGCGGCTTTCCGTGCAGGACGTTGGCGTCCTTGCCGCTGTCGGGTGCGCAGACGTGCCGGTCACCCGCCGGCCGAAGATCGGGATTATCTCGACCGGAAACGAACTGGTGCCGGTGACTGAGACCCCAAAGATCGGGCAGGTCCGGGACGTCAACAGCTATGTGATCTCCGCATTCGTCCGTGAGCACGGCTGTATCCCGGTCACGTACGGGATTATCCATGACGACAGGGCTTCCTTTGACGCCGCACTCTCCCAGGCGGCATCGGAATGCGATGCGATTCTTATTTCCGGCGGCAGCTCAAAAGACGACCGTGACATGGCAGCAGCCGTAATCGCACAAAAAGGAGAAGTGCTGATCCACGGTGTTGCCATTGCGCCGGGGAAACCCACAATCATCGGGAGAGTTGGCACGGTCCCGGCAATCGGCCTTCCCGGCCACCCGGCAGCGACATTTATCGTCCTTGTCGCTATCGTCCGTCACCTGCTTGGGGATATGACCGGAAATTCCGGGCCGGAACCGGTAAAAGTAACGGCAAAACTGGCAATGAATATCCCCTCCACAAAGGGACGGGAAGACTATATCCGGGTCGTTGTAAAAGACGGAATCGCAACCCCGCTTTTCGGGAAGTCCGGTCTCTTAAATACTCTGGCAAAAAGCAACGGCATCGTCCGGGTGCCGGCGGAAAGCGAAGGCTTTGAAACCGGCCGCGAGGTGGATATCCTTCTCTGGTAATTTTTTACCAGGTCTTTTTTTCCCAGACTTCCTTTGGGTTTTCCCGCAAAAAATTATGACTCTTTCCCACCCTGCCGGTTGATCACCACCAGCCGCAGCGAAGACATTTCCTCAATTGCGTACCGCGGGCCCTCCCGCCCGGTACCGGACCCTTTGATCCCGCCTCAGGGCATCTGGTCAGCCCGGAACGAAGGGATGTCATTGATAATAACTCCGCCGACATCCATCCCGGCAAATGCTTTCTCTGCCCGGTTGATATCCTGCGTGAAGATCCCAACCTGAAGCACATATTCGCTGTCATTTGCCATGCGAAGAGCCTCTGAAAATGTATCGCAGGGTAAGAGCGGGATGACCGGTGCATAAATTTCTTCCGGCTGAGAATCCCGCTAAAATTCCTGTGTGGCATACACGGGTTGCATATTGCATCGGGAAATGCATCTAATCCCGCATGCCGGACGGGTACCCTCGCCAACAGTAAACCGGTGATCTCATAATTACTCCAGTAAAATCAAAAATCATCAATTACAATCGACAATTTTATCAGATATCATAGAGTATATTTGACAAATGGACCAGAGCATACGGATTGCCATTGAAAGCCAGAACCCGTGGTGGTTCGACAAACCGTTTACCTCAGGGGTGGACCGGTTGTCGTGGTTCCCCCGGATCCAAAAGTACCTCCCTGTGCGGGAAATCCTGCTGCTGATCGGTGCCCGCAGGACCGGGAAATCCACGCTTGTATACCAGATCATCCGTTCCCTGCTCGGTTCCGGCACCAGAAAAGAGGCAATCCTGTATCTCAACCTTGACGAACCCCTCTTTATCAGCCGTGCAAAAGATCCCGGCTTCCTCCGCGAACTCATCGAAGACCATTGCACACGGCATTCCGACATTAAACAGTTCACAATATGTATCGACGAGATCCAGAATTTTGAGCACTGGGTGGCAACGGCAAAAACGATCTATGACACACGTCCCGATATCAAACTGATTTTAACCGGTTCCAGTTCGACTCTCCTCCAGCGGGAAATTTCCACCCGGCTCTCCGGCAGGTACTTCTCCATCACCATCTGGCCGCTCTCGTTTAATGAGAGCCTTGCCTTTTCCGGCATCAAAAATCCCACAACAATCCAGAAACGGCAGCACGCCGCCTCATACCTGGCCTATGGCGGTTTTCCCCGCGTAGTTCTCGAACCGCAGGAAGACCTGAAAAAAGAGGTCCTGAAAAATTATTTTGAAACCATCTATCTCAAGGATATCATCTACCCGAACAACGTGAGAAACAACAGCGATTTGTACGATGTGCTCTGGTTTTTGATCTCAAACACCGGGAACCCGTTCTCCTACAACCGGATTGCAGACACGCTGCATATTGCCCCGGAGACTGTGAGGGAATATATCGGGTATGCCGAAAATGCGTTCCTGCTTTCGTCCGTAAAAAAATTTGATTACTCGGTGAAAAAACAGCTGGCAAACCAGAAGAAGATCTATTGCGTCGATACCGGTATCATCAATGCGGTTGCCTTTGCATTCTCGGAGAACCGGGGGAGACTGCTGGAAAACGCGGTATTCATGGCGTTATTAAAAATGCCCGGAGAGATCTACTACCACCGGGGCCGGTACGAGTGCGATTTTATCGTAAAGACAAACCGGAAGATAACCCTGGCGCTCCAGGTTATCGAATCCCTTGCCGGCCCGGATACCCGTACACGGGAGATCCGGGGGTTATGCGAAGCGATGGAAACGTACGATCTTAAAGAGGGATTGATCATCACGCTGGATGAATCCGGAGAGGAAACTGTTTCCGGCAGGCACATCCGTATACTGCCGTTCTATGATTGGATGGAGTCCCTGAAAACCTGATAGAAAAACGGGTCTTTTTCGACACTTTGTTGCGAGAATATTTCCCCTCCTTGCGCCAGTTATTCTCACGTGATTAATGGGGAATAGAAAAAACGTGACCATGATCGCATCTGTCACATCGTCTTTGTAATTAAGAGATGACATGAACACAAAGCTGTTAATCGCCAAAAAGAGCGTCTGAAATCGTTCTGAAAGATTCAACAAAAAAAAGAAGAATTTTCCCCACTAAAATTTTAGCCCCTGGTCACCTTCACCGGTACCTGGTATACAGCCTCAGTTGTCCCTGTTTCTTTGCGGTCATCGATGCAGATGAAATAGTGACCCTGTTCCTTGACTTTGAGGGTAGCAGTCTTTTGAGAGCCGATATCGATGACTTTTACAATAGGAACAACACCCTCGTAAGCCCATGTCTTCTGCACCGAATCCCACGCGGGTTTTACCGTGCCAAGCTTGGAGTTGTCGGTCACGTCAAGGACAAGAAGGTTAGGGGTTATCGTGCCGGACCCGGGTGACGTTACATAAATTGTGAATTTCTCATCAGGATAGAGATAGTCTACACCCATCGTCTTTGGCATATTGATGCAGTTATAGTCATTGTAATGGACGGAAATGGTGGTGTCAATAACATAACCGGATGTTGTCGCCGTGGATCCTGCCGTCCCGGTAGTAGCCTGATTCGTGGATACTGCCATTGGGGTAGCAGCCGGAGTCGTGGATACAGGTGTCGCAGATGTCGTGACACTTTTTGTCGGTGAAGATGTAGTACAGCCCGCAACACAGGCGACAATAATGACCAGTACTGCGATACTCAAAGCGGTAAGTGACTTCATAAAGATTTTGTTATATAAATCCATGTAAAGATATGTTGCGGTTTTAATCCGGCCCGGTTCCGGGACAAGAGAACCTGGAAGTACACAGATACCTGTTATTTTTCCGGACCTGCAGGAACACGTCCGGGAAAACCGGTACAAGAAAACTACTTTGTCATATACTGCTAACATATATCGATACGTTTGGGCATCCCGCCATCGTAACAGAGGGATTTTGTGAAGGAAGTCACCGCGAACTTCAATGCAAAGGAGATCGAACGCGAGGTGCAGGAATACTGGCGCACCCATGAAACATACAAAGCCGTAAAGCAGCGCAGGAGTGCCGGCCGGACATTCTTTTTTGTTGACGGCCCGCCCTATACCACGGGACAGATCCACTTAGGCACCGCGTGGAACAAGATCATAAAAGACTCGCTCCTCCGGTACCAGCGGATGAACGGCCGCAACGTGATCGACCGTGCGGGCTACGATATGCACGGCCTCCCGATTGAAGTCAAGGTCGAGCAGATGCTCGGCTTTGCTTCAAAAAAGGATATCGAAAAGTTCGGGATCGGCCATTTTATCGAGCAGTGCAGGGAATTTGCCATCAAGAACAAGATACTGATGGACGCCCAGTTCGAGAGCCTCGGGATCTGGCTGGACTTCAAAAATGCGTACCAGACGATCAAGCCGGAATACGTTGAAGCGGCATGGTGGACGCTTGCCCGGGCAGAAGAGAAAGGGATGCTGGAACGCGGGTACCGTGTCGTGAACTGGTGCCCCCGGTGTGAAACGGCAATTGCGGATGCCGAGGTTGAATATGCTGACGAGACTGACCCTTCGGTCTTTGTCAAGTTCCCGATCAAAGGAAAGAAAGACGAGTACCTGGTCATCTGGACGACAACTCCCTGGACGCTGCCGGCAAACGTCGCGGTTGCCGTCTCAAAAGATTTTGTCTACGCGAGAGTCCACGCGGAGAAAAACGGCCGCGAGGAATTCCTCTGGGTGGCAGAACCGCTCATTAAATCGGTGCTGAAAAAAGGGCGGTACCAGAAGTTCGAGGCGCTCGAAACAAAGAAAGGCACAGAACTTGTCGGCTGGGAGTATGACTCTCCGCTTGCAGAACAGGTCCCGCTCCAGCGCGAGATTGCACACAGGGTCGTTGCCGCCGATTTTGTCGCGATGGAGAACACCGGCATGGTGCATATCGCGCCGGGCCATGGGTGGGACGATTACGTGCTCGGGACAAAGGAGAAACTTGCCATCGTCTGCCCGGTTGACGGCGCCGGGAAGTTCCGGCCTGAGGCCGGGATTTTTGCCGGGAAATTTGTCCGGGACGCAAACCAGGACGTGCTCGATGCACTCGGAGACCACCTGCTCGCGACAGAGAAGATCACCCACCGGTACGGTCACTGCTGGCGCTGCAAGACGCCGATCATCTTCCGGGCGACCTCCCAGTGGTTCTTAAAGGCGTCCGAGATCCGGGACCTCATGCTCTCCGAAGTTGAGAAGGTCACGTGGTATCCAGAGTGGGCGGGAAGTGCCCGGTTCTACGACTGGATCAAGGAAGCCCGCGACTGGTGTGTGTCCCGGCAGCGGTACTGGGGTATCCCGATCCCGGTCTGGGTCTGCAAAAAATGCGACAAGTACCGGGTCATCGGCACGATCGCAGAACTTGAAAAGGCGAGCGGGAAGGCTGTGCCCGATCCCCACCGGCCGTTCGTGGACTCGGTAACGATCCCCTGCGAGTGCGGCGGCGAGATGCACCGGGTCGAGGACATCTTCGATGTCTGGTTCGATTCCGCGGTGGCATCGTGGGCGACGCTCGGGTTCCCGGCAAAGACGGCGGATTTTGAAAAACTCTGGCCGGCAGATTTTATCACGGAAGGTCAGGACCAGACCCGGGGCTGGTTCTACTCGCAGCTGGGAGCAAGTACGATCGCGTTTGGGAAAGCACCCTACAAGAGCGTCTGCATGCACGGGTTTGCACTCGATGCCGAGGGAAAGAAGATGTCAAAGAGCCTCGGGAACGTGGTGTCTCCCGAGGAAGTAATCGCAAAAGTCGGGGTCGATGTCCTCCGGTTCTACGTGCTCTCTTCTTCGGCGCCCTGGGACGACCTGAAGTTCAACTGGGACGGGGTTGCGACCGTGAACCGGGCGACAAACATTCTCTGGAACGTGTACCGGTTCCCGCTGCCGTACATGATCCTCGATAAGTTCGAGCCGCAGTCAAAGAACGGGCGGTGGGACGCGGCATTTGTCACGGTGCACCTCCGGCAGCTCCCGGACGAAGACCGCTGGATTATCTCCCGGGTAAATACGGTCGCGGGTATTGTTGATGCGGCGACAAAGGAGTGCCAGCTCCACCGGGCGACCCGGGAACTGATAAACTTCATTCTCGAAGACCTCTCGCGCTGGTATGTCCAGCTCGTCCGGCCCCGGATGTGGCTCGAAGGCGAGTCCGAACAGAAGGTGTTTGCCTACGAGACGATCTACTACGTGATGCGCCGGCTCATCGGCCTCTTGGCCCCCTTCTGCCCGCACATCACCGAGGAGATCTACGGCAACCTCCGGTGCAAAAACGATCCCGAAAGCGTGCATATGCTCGACTGGGAAGCCTGCGACGGTTCGCTCACGAACGCGGAACTGGAACACGCGATGGAACTCGTGCGTTCGTTTGACGACGCAGTGCAGAACGCCCGGCAGGCAGGGAAGCGGAAACTCCGCTGGCCGGTCGGGGAAGTTGTGATCGTGACTGCAAAAGACGATGTCCGGGAAGCGGTGGCACGGCTTAACGAAGTCTGCAAGGACCGGGCAAACGCCCGCAAGGTTACGGTCGTGATGGGCCGGTGGGACCGGATCGGCTGGCATGCGGAGCCGGTGATGAAGGCGCTCGGGAAAGGGTTTGGCAAGGACTCGTTCAAGGTCAAGGGGCTCATCGAGGCAGCAGACGGGAACGCCATCCGGGCCGCGACAAGCGCCGGGCAGACATATACGCTTGAAAGCGGCGATGCGAAATTTGAGATCGGCGCCGACCATGTGACCTTCACGGAAAGACTCCCGGCGGATATCTTCTCCGCCCCGATGGAAGATGCGACCGTCTACGTGGACGTGGCACTCACGGAAGATCTTGAGGCGGAAGGCTACGCCCGCGAAGTGATCCGCCGGATACAGGAGATGCGCCGGCAGCTCGATCTTGCGGTTGAGGACTTTATCACGGCCGATGTGGTTGTTGCAGACAAACGGATCTGCGGGCTTGTCGGCGGGAACTGGAAGGCCGGGATTGCAGAAGAAGTCCGGGCAAAGAGCCTCCTCCTGCACCTTGACGGAGAAAAAGCCGTGGCAGCTCACCATCTCGAAAAGGACTGGGACGTTGAAGGGGTCGCGATGAAGATCGGGATCTCGAAGGCGGTGTGAGAGGCCGGAAATTTCGTTTTTTTTGACGGGGACGGAAGTTCCTACCGGTTTTTTTAAGGATAGTTGGCAGGACAGAGTGCTAAAAACCCCCTTTTTCCCCTTTTCAGGAGCAGCAGTGCGATCCAAAACGAGATCCACCTCCCAAAAGCGTACATTAGCGTTTTACAAAAGCCCGATTTACCCGGAAATACGGTAATCAGAACGCAACCCGGCCGAATTTTTAAAATGTGTGTAAAACTGCACCATTTTTTGCACGTTTGCCCGACCCGGCAAGCCCGGGTAAGAGGGGGCGTGGCAATTCTCCGACGGAGACGGATTCGCAAAAACCGGGGAGTAGTCTGAAATATTTCATCGGACTTTGAAAGGTTTTTCAGGTCGCTTTCCTTCCGGGCTGTCAGGTTCCCGGGACACCCTCCCGTCGAATGAAAAATCCCCGTCGTGAATTCTCCTGGATGCCCTCCGGAGCACCATATCTTCGTTCTGTCAGATCCACGTCCACTGGCACCCTTTGAAAAATACCGGCCGCTGGAACGCTGCTATTAGCGGCCTCACTTCTCCGGCGTAAAAATGCCTTCCGGACATGCGATTAGTGCCGGTTTTTGGCCAATGGGTGCCTCAAAACCGGAAAATGCGGGTAATCGGAGCACGGATCAGAGCCGAAATACCAGTTCATATTTTATCCTAATTTAGTCCGATTCAAACTATTGTGGCTTGAGTTCACACCCGATGAAATCGCACATTTCAAACCTAATTTAGTCCGATTCAAACTCACCGTCGTATCGAATACCAACCACCAGACAATTGCATTTCAATCCTAATTTAGTCCGATTCAAACACACTTTGACCATTTCACGGGCTGCCGGGTAATAGACATTTCAATCCTAATTTAGTCCGATTCAAACTTTGCGTCTATTGGCATATTAAAATTATCTGGTTCATTTCAATCCTAATTTAGTCCGATTCAAACGATTAGAGTTTTAAATCTCCTTTCTGCCTTATTTGTATTTCAATCCTAATTTAGTCCGATTCAAACATCGACTCCGGAATTTCAAAGGCTGTCCGGTAATAGATTTCAATCCTAATTTAGTCCGATTCAAACATTGTTCAACGGTTTAATTTACCGCGATTTATACAATATTTCAATCCTAATTTAGTCCGATTCAAACGCTGCGCTCCGGCTGCGGCTGGTGGTGTGTTGGGGCATTTCAATCCTAATTTAGTCCGATTCAAACCTAAGGAGCTTGTCAAAGTTTGCGCGGGGGACTTCTGAATTTCAATCCTAATTTAGTCCGATTCAAACCTGTCGGGTCCACGGCCCCCGGTAAGCTCTTACCGGCTACATTTCAATCCTAATTTAGTCCGATTCAAACCAGGCGATTGTCGCAAAAGGCATGGGTGACGGCACCAGATTTCAATCCTAATTTAGTCCGATTCAAACTTCGGGTGCACGCTTACCGGATGGACGCTATTAGATTTCAATCCTAATTTAGTCCGATTCAAACTGCAGCACGGATGAGGGTTCAAGCGCGGTATATGGATTTCAATCCTAATTTAGTCCGATTCAAACTTCGTCGCCATTTATCTACTTTACTAATATACAAAATTTCAATCCTAATTTAGTCCGATTCAAACGGTTCGGCCCGGGGCGTCCGGGTCATTCTCTGGATCGCTATTTCAATCCTAATTTAGTCCGATTCAAACAATTTGCGGATTTCAACGCCAAAGACCAGTTCCTGACAGATTTCAATCCTAATTTAGTCCGATTCAAACCTAGGTCCCCATCGACCACCAGATCCGATACCCGGAATGGTATTTCAATCCTAATTTAGTCCGATTCAAACGGGGTGCTGGTCTGCGTGGTTGTGTACTCAGGGGTTTGTGATTTCAATCCTAATTTAGTCCGATTCAAACCGAGCCGGGACGAGCCCCGGGTACTCAGGAGGCATGATTTCAATCCTAATTTAGTCCGATTCAAACGCTGTGGAATTCGACAATCGTCTTGATGACCATGTCTGATTTCAATCCTAATTTAGTCCGATTCAAACGGGAGCATCGGCGGCGCGAATGCGTCGGCATCAACGATTTCAATCCTAATTTAGTCCGATTCAAACGGTGATCGCCGGGTTGGTAATCGCGCCGGATACAACGAATTTCAATCCTAATTTAGTCCGATTCAAACGTACAGGACCTGCAACCCCCTCGGAGGTGTGATCAATTTCAATCCTAATTTAGTCCGATTCAAACACGCCCGAACCCACGATTACATTCATGGCAGCGGGCGTATTCATTTCAATCCTAATTTAGTCCGATTCAAACCCACGGACACTCCAAGAATCTTGCCCCGGATGAAGATTTCAATCCTAATTTAGTCCGATTCAAACCCGGCACCATTGGGATCTCATGCGGTCACCTCAATTTTATTTCAATCCTAATTTAGTCCGATTCAAACTCCAGTTCCCACTATTCCTGAGGACAGATTTCACGAGATTTCAATCCTAATTTAGTCCGATTCAAACATTCACGGGCCCGGGCGATGCACTCGCACTGATAGAGATTTCAATCCTAATTTAGTCCGATTCAAACGACGTTCGATATCGGCGGCGATCATCGCTTCTTCATTTCAATCCTAATTTAGTCCGATTCAAACGAGGGACTGGATGATGATGAAGAATCAGAATCCTCCATTTCAATCCTAATTTAGTCCGATTCAAACACGCCCCAAAAACGGGCATTTTTCCCAACAAAGAACATATCCCTGCTGGTTCGATCATAGATAATCTGGGATCGCTAATAACGTTTTCATTATAAGAAGATCCCCGACAAAAGAGGGGGGGACTAGATGATAGTGCACTGATCGGCCTTTTCAATCCCCATATTCCCGACCTTCACCAGATCCTGCGACCGGATTATATAAAAACGAACTGAGTCCTTGTCTTTTTTTATAATTTTCTTCAAACCATACTCGACATCTGTAAACTGCCGGTCAGTCAGCTCGCCTTCGAATACTGAATTCTGCACCCATACCAAATAGCGACGGAGAAAATTACAGACCTTTGCAACACGCTCCACAGATATGTCATAGACAATAATCACGTACACCAAGCCGTCACCACCAGATCACAAACGGCTTGTATTCCTTCATGCCGGTGAACTGCTTACCAAGCTTGATACACTCCAGGTAGACCAAACGCTGGTACGAGACATTTCTTCCAAGATCCCGGTGCTTGATGGTTGTATCCAGCTTGTCGTTGAACTCGGCAAGGAAGATCCGTTTCCCCTTGTCATTGAGCAGGCAAGAACCGAGATCGGTCCTGAAATCGTCAAGGGAGATCATATCCTTGTTGACCAGCTTGAAGATAACGCGGTCGACCAGGAGTGGCTTGAAGATCTCAGAGACATCAAGTGCGAGTGAAAACCGTCGTTCCGAAGGCTCGTGGAGGAACGAAACAGTCTGGTCGAGCTGGGTTTTGGAGATCGCGTTGATCGTTTGGCCGTAAACCAGCGAGTTCCCGAAACTGATCATCGCATTGAGCGGGTTTTCCGGGGGCTGCCGGCTCCTGCCACCAAATGAAAAACCTCCTTTGAGGATCTTGTCAAAGGTACTGTAATACAACGAGCGAATATTTCCTTCCACTGCGAGTAGCTGCCCGACATTGTTGATTGTTTCGGACTGTTCCATGAATACCCGGATATCCGCTATCTCACCTGTAACGGGTTTTCCCTCGTTCCGGTAGTATTCGAGATTCCTGATGATATTTGCCGCTGAACCAGTTACAAACTTTTTTGCCAGCGCAAGCCTTTTCTTCGGATCGAGATACCACGACGCTTGACGGATATGCATCTCTCCCGACAAGAGTGAATCTTTAGGGATGAGCGTGCTCTCGTAGTGTCCGTAGTAGCCGAAGAAATGAACCGGAACAGAATATTTCGAAAAGAATGAGATCACACCGGAAGAGAGCGAAATTCTCCCGAAAGCAAAGATCGCATCGGTCTGCTCTATCGGGAGAGGGCGTTTCTCAAACTCTGGTGCGTCAGAAATATCCTCCGGTTCAAAGGGGGCTTCTTCGCCTTCATATTCCTCCAAAAACTCAGGTTTCTGCCCAGTGCCGGAAGGAGGCTCCGGAGGTTCCCCCTTTTTACTGACAAAGTAGAGCGTATTCTGTTTCCGGATCAGTTTCCCGTTTTTTATGAGGTAGAGGTTCTTTTTCATCAATTACACCCAGCAGAATTCCATGTAGGCACATTTCCGGCAGTAGGTCTTCTTTTCCGGTGGCGGTGGGCTTTCTAGACAGATAATTTCGGGAATGGCAGACAGGATCCCTTCAAGTTCGACCCGACTGGCACTGGTGAGCTCGACATGCACCCGTTCCCGGCTCTCGGGATAATCGAGAATACCATCCACCTTCGGGAGCCCTTTGACGGTCGCAAGATAATAGATGTAGTACAGGAGCTGGTACCGGTGCGCGCGCTCCATTTTTTTGGATTTTTTTACTTCGTGAACGGTGATCGTATCGCCCGATTTAATAAAATCGATCCCAACCTTGTTGTCGATGATTACATCCTTTTTCTCCCGCTCATATGAGGTTTCGTGGATGAACCGCCCCATTGCGACGAGATCGGAGCCGGATTCCATGGTGATGCGGTGCGTAAAAAGCCAGAGTTTGGTCGGGCAAATAACATAGTAGTTGACTTGCGTGCCGGTGAAAAGTCCCTGCGATGAGATGTCCACGAGGAGAGCGTCGGCACCAAGGATTATATGTTTTGTGTGAGAAGGGCAAGCCACGCGGGGATATACAGGATCTCCCCTTCCTCACTATTTTTCTGGTCCATCAGGTCTTTTGTGATGAGAATGCCTTTGGAAACCCGGTGCTCCTTCATGAAGTATCGGAGGTTTTTGGTATCGGAATGTGTGATCCCGGCCTGGTACTTGATTTCTATAGGCAGGAGGGCGTCTGGAGTCTCACGGACAACATCGACTTCGCGTTTATACTTGTCTCGCCAGAAGTACTGACCTGCAAAGAGCGTCTCAACATATGGCCCGAGCACCGGTTCGATGAGCTGGTTCCTGTCGTAGCCGAGCAGGGCGCACGCGATTGAAGGGTGTGCGACATAGAGTTTTTTGTTCCGCCGTGCCCGTTTTGCAGGGCTTGCGGTGTAGGATTCTGCAGTCTGTATGAGGAATGCGGACTGGAGGTACCAGAGATAATTCGCAATCGTTTCGGCATGGACGCCGAAATGCCGGGCAAGAGTCTGAATGTCGAAGAGCTGCGATGATGTGCTGCCTGCATACCTAAACAGGCCGAGAAGGATATCCGGCCTTCGGACCTCGAAGATTGACGGGATGTCCCGGTAAACGATCTTTTTGACAACAAGATCATGAATGTACTTCCGGATCACAGCAGGTTCTTTTTCCTCCACGAGTTCGGGGAATGCACCTTTCCAGAGATATTCGATAAATTCCTGCTCGAAATATTCCTTTCGGGTGAGGCACTCCTCGTAGAGCCGTTCCATAGACGGGTAATCGTCAAGCGATGCAGGCCCGCTCCCGGCGATCACCCCTTTGAGCCGCAGGTATTCGCCAAACGATAGCGGCGGGAGGGTGAAAGTTGCGATCCGGCCGGCGAGAGCGGCCTTGGCCCGGTAGATGTCGAGCGATTCGGAACCGGAAAGGACAAACTTGAGTCCTTTCTGATCGTAGTACCGCTTGAGTGTGCCCTCCCAGTCCTCCACGTACTGGATCTCATCGAGAAGAATGTTCTTTGCGTTCAGGGTTGTGATCGCGTAATCGAGCACAAAGACCAGTACCTCTTTTTGCCGGGTCTCTTCTTCGTCAAACGAGAAGAATACGGATGTTCCCGGCAGCCGGTCTTGGAGCTGGCGCATGAGCGTGGTCTTGCCGGTCCGGCGCAGGCCGGTGATGGCGATGGCCTGTTTTCGGGAGAGCCACGGCCCGATCTCATCGTAGAGGTCGCGCCGGGTCGGGGGAACGCTGTACGTCCGCCCTTCGAGCCCGGAGTTGAATTCCCGTATGAGCCGGATCAAGTAGTCTTTATCCACAGTATAGTATAGTTAACTCCGGAAATTAATAGGGTTATGGTAGAGATATGTTGCTGCTACGCTCCCCACGATTAATTCAGAAGATTTATGCTGGAATTTGAATATGGATTATCTGTGATGGAATGATCCCTTCGGAAAGTCCGGTTTTACCGGGACAGGCCAACGCCCATTCATCTGCACGTTATCCACTTTCGTTGACCGGGGATCCTTTTGTGGACACCGGCATTACGGCAATAGAACTAATGACCGGGAAATCATGGCCGGACATTCAGGAAGATGATTTCAAAAAAGCAGCGGATGACCTTATTAAATTATACATGACCCCCGCATGGTCAAAGGATCTCAATTCCATTTTTCCGAATAGTAGTTACATTCAATATTCGCCGGGATATGACAGAAAAGAAAAATCCCGAGAATTTCTTTTTGAATTAATTGACGGACTCAACGATCGACAATCAAATTCTCACTATTGTTCATTTTGTGGTGCACCGGCATTCACTCGAAAAGATGCCACACCTTTTGTAAAGGCTCATATCCCGCTAACCGGGTCGTCTAAATTTACCAATTTTTTCCCTTCATTGCGAAATGGTGTAACTGTCTGCGCCAGATGTGTTTTCGCCATTCAGTTTATACCCCTTGTCTCCTACAAAATACGCGGAAAACCTTGTATTATTTCCAGTAATAACCCAGAGATTGTAAAACAAATTGCAAAAGAGACAATTGATGAGATAAATAAAAAACGAATTCTTGGTGATTTCCAATCAACAGACACATCTGGCATAATTAATGAAAAATTTCGGAATCCTCAAAATGCGTTGTTCCATTTGGCGTATAAGGTAACCCAAAAATATAGTATTGCGGGAATTACTGGTGAAAACGAGGAGATCACGTTATATCATTTTGATAATAAAAATCAAAATTCATGGGGTGTAAGGATCTACACACTCCCCAATAATATTTTCAAATTCGTTGGTATCGTGATGAATAGTCCAGAATACAAATTGAAATGGTTCGCCCTTCTTTCACGTTATTATGACAAATCTACAAAAATACCGGATGATCTACCAATTTGGAAAGGCGCCTCCAACAAGATCTATAACCGATTGTTAAATGATCAGTCCATTCTCTGGGCTTTCAAAGATGATGAAAGTAAAACATTGACTGTTCCTTTCGTAATAGTAGAGCGGTACTTAAAATTGGTGAAAAAAATGAGTCAACAAAGAATTGAAAGGATTAAGAAACTAGCAGATAGAATCGCCCAAAGCATTGAAGAATCTGGTAAAGTTCGAAGGGTAAATGATTTACTTGTTGCAAGAGATCTGCCCTCGTTCCGAAACCAACTGCAACTTATTTTCAAGGATTGGCAGAAAATGGGTCATGAAGATCCGCTTATCTCGTTTGATGAATACGTTGATGTGATTATTCCTGGTGATTATCTCAGTTGGACGGAAGTACGAGATCTTATCATAATCCGGTTGTATGAAAAGTTACATCCGATGCTTGTGAAGGGAGAGAAAAGTGAACCTATTGAGGAGGAATCTTAAATGAAAACGGCCATAGGTGCATATTTGATTGATACACCATTCTCTGCATTAAATAACAGAGGTAAGGATCCAAGTGCAGCGTTTGATAACACAATCGCAACAAAGACAATTCGGTCGCCAGAAGGTGAGCGTCCCTATGTATCAGCTCAGGCACTTCGGTATTGGTGGAGGAATATTCTTAAAGACAGATATGAGTGGAAATGTTCCCCGGTAGAGAAAATATCTGATAAAAACCAAGCAGTTACTGAATCTGATCCGGTTACTTATCCGGATGATGATATTTTTGGATATATGTGTGCCAGAAAGATGGATACCGGTAAAAAAAATAGTAAAGGAAAGCCTGTTTTGGAAGATGCCACAGTAACTAGGGTTTCTCCCCTCAAATGTTCGCCACTTATCGGTTTTCCAATTAAACCCATTACAGATCTTGGAGTAATGAACAGAGATTTTGAGGGGGATCCTGTTAGATTTGATCATAGGTTTTATAGCAATATCTTAAAAGGCATTTTTGCTATTGATCTTGATGCTGCTGGAAAATTTACAGCAATCGACAAAGCGGGTTCAATGAATTTATCGACCCTCCGTAAACAGGAATACGAAAAACAGGGATTGAAATCTCAAAAAGTAAATGAAGAAAATATCTATTATCTTCCTGTGGAACAGAAAAAAATCCGAGTCACCCAGACAATCTTCGCATTGAAATATCTCAACGGCGGGGCGATGCAGACCTTGCATCACACTGATGTAACTCCAAAAATGATCATTCTTGCCGTCCTCAACGGGGGGAATAATATTTTCATGGATGTTTTCCCCCACCGCAGATATGATGACGGGCTTATCAACCTTGATGCCCTTAACGAAGTACTGACCGATTACAAACAGGATCTGTTATCCGGAGTTTATATCGGGAGAATGGCAGGTTTCGGCTCGGAAAAAGATAAGGAACTAGATTCATTTAAAGCCCCTGACGGAGTAAACCTGACTCTGACTACACCAGCACAAGCAATCGATGGATTTGTCGCAGAAATTTCAAAGAGCGAGAAAATCTTTGGTGCCTGAATATGGAATTCCTGCGTGTAGAGATATCAGCAATGACAGCGTCATTCCGGTATCCCATGTTCGTTGTTTCATACCAACCAACATATCCGGTTCCACCGGTCTCTACACTCTACGGTCTTTTATCTGCGGCCAAAGGATCAAAGGTCGCACTTGACACAGTGAATATCGGATATTCTTTTACCTCAGAAGGGAAAGGAATCGATCTTGAACGAATCTACGAATTTGGCGATGAGAGCGAGAAAAAACCTGTACATAATCTCGGGACAAATATTGTCCAGAGAGAATTTTTGTATAATTGTTCCCTGACGCTTTACCTGTCCGATACCCGATTTACTGAATATTTCAAGAACCCGGCATATACACTACTCATGGGACGGCAGACCGACTTGGCATATGTAAAATCCATCAAGAAAGTGGATCTTGAGAGAAAAACGGATGTTGAAATTAATCATACTATGGTTCCCTTTACCGGAGAAATTCCCGGACAGGTAATCTCACTCCCGTCTGATTTCACGGATACAGCACAGAGAAAACCCCTGAATGTAAGAAGTTTTGCGATAATTACATCCCCTCAACACATTCGCGATGGATATTTCGATGCAGAAAATGAGTGCGGAGTATTTATCCATGATTTCACCGGTACTGGCAAAGAAAAACGGTGAGACTCTCTGCGATCATACGCAGAACTGCCTTAGACTTTTTGTCATTTTTAAAAATCTGTTTCCCGGACTGGATCAAAAATGCGGTTATCCCAAATTTTATGATGATATTGCTACAGCATTGTTTTTTCACGATTTCGGGAAAGCCGCAATCGGATTTCAGAAACAGTTCAGGCCGGGCAATCCCAAATATCATTACCGGCATGAAATACTTTCAGTACCATTTGTTGCGTCCCTTCACCGACAGGACACGGAATTTATCAAAGAACTGGTGCTAACTCATCACAAAACCTTGGATAAACTCAGCGATTATGTGGAACAGGAAGATTCGATTGATCCAAGTTTCGCCGAGCGCTTATCCGAGATCAAAGAAAATCTCCCCTATTTGGACAACCTTATCGCTGACTTTCAGCAATTCCCCGGTTGCAGTGAAATGCTTCATGCACCACAAAAAATTACCTCTCTTGATTTTTCAAAAGAGTGCTGGGAAGATGTATTACGGTCGATGTACCGGGAAAACCGGGAGTCTCTTGATAAAAAAGACCGGTTAAGGAAGATTTTCGGCAAGGGCTTTGTCAACAGCTGCGATTACCTTGCATCTGCCGGGATCCAAACCATACCAAAACCTCTGGCCGATATTCACCCGGTCATTCCTTTTCACACACTCACATCCGTTCAGAAAACCGCAGGCAGGACAAAAGGTAATGCGATTATTACAGCACCTACAGGATCGGGAAAGACTGAGGCGGCACTATTTTGGGCGACATATAATCTGGATCCGAATTGGGGGAATAGAGTTTTTTACACACTGCCATATACGGCGAGTATCAATGCCATGTACCTCCGGTTAAAAAATATATTCTCCCGAGGATATGCAGAGGAGGACACTTGTGTTTCACTGATGCACGGCAAGGCCGCATATTATCTCTGGAAATTTTACGAGAATTCAGAACGCTTCGATTTTGTAAAATCCATCTCAAAACGGATTTACAGCCCATATAAAGTGATGACACCGTTCCAATCGATAAAACATTTTTTCTCTCTAAAAGGGTATGAGATGGGACTTTTAGAGATGTATCGGGGGCTATTCATTTTCGATGAAATTCATGCATATGATGCAAAAAACACGGCGCTTATCCTTGGCATGACCGATTATTTGGTCAACACACTAGATGCAAAAGTCCTTATCATGTCGGCAACATTACCAACGTTCATCCGTTCCCGGTTTGCTGAATGTCTTCATGTGTCCGAAGAGATTCATATGACAGTCCCAGAACTGTCGCGATATCTCCGTCACCACTGTGCTATCCTTGATGGAGAGATTTTCGATCACCTTGATTTGATTAAACAGAATCTTCGTGAAAAGAAAAAAGTCCTCATTGTCTGTAATACTGTCCAGCGGGCTCAGGATGTCTATGAGTCATTGAAAAATGAGACAGAGAACCGTGCACTCCTCCACGGGAAATTTATTCTGAATGACCGGGAGAGAATCGAAAATTCATTAAGCGAAAGAACATTGCTTGTCGGTACCCAGACCATCGAAGTCTCCCTTGATATTGATTACGATGTATGCTTCACCGAACCTGCCCCGGTTGACGCTCTTATCCAGCGGTTTGGGCGAGTGAACCGGAGAAAGAACCCAGACGGGACTCCCTTGAAAGGGATCTGCCCGGTTTTTGTTTTCACGAAGGGATCTGATAATGATCGATTCATATATCCCGAACAGAAGGTTACAAAAACACTTGACCTGTTCTCCGGTCTCGATCTTCTCCATGAAAACCTGCTGCAGGACATTACCGACCAAGTATATGATGACGGGTTTGGATCTAAAGAAGCAGAATTCACGGAAACGCAGCACCTGTTCCTCCACCTTGTCGAAGAACAGCAGCCATACTGCAGTTCGAGCCGGAGCGAGTCCGATTTTTACCGGCTGTTTAGTGCAGTCGAAGCCGTTCCTTTCCGCTATGCTGCCACGTATGACGAGTGCATCCAGTCTGGAAAAATCTATGACGCGATGAAGTATGTAGTGCCTCTCACGCTCGGGCAGTACCACAAACTGAAATCTGAAAACCGGGTAAGTGAGAACAGGGACCGGATTGTGATCGATGCTCGGTATGACACAGATACGGGTCTATTGATTGGTGAACGCGATCCAGCTGCGACAATCATATGATGTCGGTTTTATGATTTTGAGATTTGAACATATTCACCAACCTTAAACCCGAAAGGTTCCTCCCCAAGATCCCCCGGACACATTCAGTCTTCCGGTTTTTTGCGGGAAGATTGTTTCGACACCTTCTTCCGGCAGGGTTTCCGGGATTGGTTCATCGAATCCAGCCAGGCAGGGGCACCCGGGGTCTCGTCCCATACCTGCCGGTTCCAGAATGCATATTCAACCGCCTCGGTCGATTCCCCCCGGATTATATACCCCGGGGAATGTGCGGGGATCTTCTTTTTCCCGAGCAGGTACTGCGGGACAAACGGGTTTTCCTCCAGTGCTTTCCGTAGAAATGCCTCCGCCGCAGGGCTGCCCCCCTCCTGTCGGAATTTCAGGAGCGCACGCGAGTACAACCAGACCGCCGAACCGTCGTTTTCGTATTCTTTGAGAAGATCCTCAAGTGCTGCATGATCCCCCTTTTCCAGCAGGCAGGTTGTCAGCTCATAGCGGGCTCCCTGGTTATCGTTCGGGTTGAGTCTGAGGAGATCATTAAAGATTTCAATTGCCCGATCCCGCTCACCCATATCCTGAAGGAGCAGGGCAAGCGCGAACCGTACCCGCATGTACGGTCGGGTTTCGAAGATAAGCCAGAAATCTCCGACACACTCCCGAAACACCCGTTTCCCAAGCGCCCGCTCCCCGATGCGTACTCCTTCTTCGAGAAGCCGGAGCGCCTCTGCATTGTCCTGCTCGGCCTCGGCAAGAAAGACATACGCATCGGCACAGTCCTTTGAGATCGATAATGCACGGCGGGCCAGTGCCGTACGTTTTTTTCCCGATGCTTCACAGGCTGCGAGGATAAGCTCTTGTGCATCATCAGGTACCAGTTTCATGATTGTTTCCGCCCCTTTACCACGTTCACAAATCCGAACCCGAAACTGTTGCGCTCCCCGAACCCCGCATCGAATCCAAACGAGATAATCCTCCGTTGCATTTCATCCATACGATTCCAGGAAAATTCCCAGAGACTTCCTGCAGCACCATAACTTTTCCCGTCAATGATATACCGGGCATGCACGGTTTTTTTGAAGATAAACTCCTGGAAGAGCGGGAAACTGCCAACCGAGGTTCCATAGGTATCATTGTATTTTTTAACCATATTTTCCGTGAGCTGCTTAATGAATGCCTCAAATGAGATCTGCGGACGCCAGTATACATACCGTTGCCGGCGTTCCTCCTGCGGTACCGCATAGTGATCGTAATTATATTCAGGAATACGCAACAGGATCGGCGTTGCACAAATGATCTTGACCGGATCCTGCTCAAGCGAGGAATTGACAACTCTCACACTGTCAAGAATGAATGCACAATCGCCAATATGGATCTCCCGTGCTGCAGGATCTGAAGTCAGGTGCTGTGCAAGACGCTCAACGATCGTATTGCCCGGAGATGCAAATATAAAGTGCCGTACGTCCCCTGCTTTCATATCGCCGAAAGGAAAAATATTTGAAAAACAGAACGGCTTGTAGCCGGGCTTATCGTGCAGCAGTGGAAATCCCGATTCCGCCAAGAGTGAATAGACATATCCCTGTAGTTTGTGGTATTCCAGCGAGACATCTTTCTGATCGTTTCTTGCGAGAAGCCGGAGCAGGAGGCGCATGATATGGGATTACTATGTTCAACCCAAAGATAATCTCTGCGAAATATGTACAGATACCCTCCTCCGCCGGGAACGGGTTATCAGGCACCTTATTTTGAATCCGACAAAACCCCCCTTTTCCCATTTTTCAGGACCGACAGTCCAATCCAAAACATGATCCTCCTCCCAAAAGCGTACATTAGCGTTTTAAAAAAGCCCGATTTGCCCGGAAATACACCAATCCGAACGCATTCTTGCCGAATTTTTAAAATGTGTGTAAAACTGCACTATTTTTTGCACTTTTGCCTGACCCGACAGGCCCGGGTAAGATGGGGGATTGTCAATTTTCCGACGGAGAGATGAGTCATAAAAACCGGGGCATTGTCCCAAGTATTCTTCAGGCTTTAGAGGGCGTTGGGCCATTTATTCAGGACAGGGCAGGTTTTCCGGCCACCGTCTCGTCGAATGAAAATTTTCCGGCGTGAAGTCTCCCGGATGCCGCTCACAGCACCCACATCATACCGGTGAGATACCGACTCAACCAAAACCCTTATCGGGCATTGGTTCAAAAATGAACCATGTGGAACAAAATTTAACCAATGAAATTGTTGCACTTCTGTTAAGTGAGAGCCTTCATACAAGAGCTATAGCTGAACGTCTCAAGAGTAACCATGCCACGGTCCTTCGTAAACTCCGGGACCTCACTGATGAGAATGTTGTTGATTTCCAGATGGAAGGGAAAAACAAAGTCTTCTCGATCAAACGAACCATAGAAGGCAGGAACGCTGCAATGATTGCTGAAATCTACAAACAGTCATTAATTGTAAGCAAGTACCCCTTCCTGCGGGGGATATTTCAGTCAGTCCGGGAAATCCCCGATATCCCTCTCGCTATTCTCTATGGAAGTTATGCTAAAAATCTTGCGACAAAAGAAAGCGACATTGATATTTATCTTGAAACCGTTGATCCAATCTGGAAAAAACAACTCGAACAGAAACATTCACGCATCAGTGTCAAGACCGGTGAATTTGATACAAAGAACCTGCTTATCCGGGAGATAATGAAAAACCATGTGATTATCCGGGGTGTAGAGGTGTATTTTGACAAGACAGGGTTTTTTTAAAACTGCATAATGAAGCCTCCCTCCAACTAGTATCCCCCAGCGACGAAATGAAGACCGCATACCTGAAAAAATCGGAGAGCCATCTCATCTCTGCCAGGTTGCTCCTTGATAATGATCTTTACGAGCAGGCAGTATCCATGGCATACTACAGCATGTATTATTCTGTCCTCGCCCTCTTCTTCGCAACAGGAATCAAGTGCGAGAACCATACGGCTGCTATCATCCTGCTTAACGAGATCTTCTCTATCGATAACTCAGATCTTGAACATGCAAAGAGTGAGCGGATCGACAAACAATATTATGTTACCTCTGTTCCCGTCCGTGACGATGTTGTTGCCCTCATTCAGACAGCGGAAACGTTCAATGCCACACTTCTCGATGCAATTGATCGTCTCACAAACGAGAAGATTCAGAAATACCGGAAGAAATTCCAGATGCTGATCTGAAACATTAATCATAAGGGAAAAACGACGTGCAGATTTTTTAATGGCAGGAATCATCGATCGCCAATCATCGCAACTGGATCTGATCTCCAAATCCTCCTTTTCCCGGTTTCAGTGATCCATCTATCGATCTAGGAAGAGATCCTCCATCCAAAAGCGTACATTAGCGTTTTACAAAAGCCAGATTTACCCGGGAATACGGCAATCAGAACGCAATACGGCCGATTTATAAAATTGTGTGTAAAACTGCACCATTTTTTGCACGTTTGCCCGACCCGGCAAGCCCGGGTAATATGAGGGCGTGGCAATTCTCCGAAGGAGGGGAGTCATAAAAACCGGGGCATTGTCCCAAGTATTCTTCAGGCTTTAGAGGGAGTTTGAGCCATTTCTTCCGGGCAGGGCAGGTTCTCCGGCCACCTTCCCGTCGAATGAAAATTCTCCGACGTAAAATCTCCAGGATGCCCTCCGGAGCCACATATCTTCGTTCTGTCAGATCCACGTCCGCCAGCACCTTTTGAAAAATACCGGCCGCTGGAACGCTGCTATTAGCGGCCTCACTTCTCCGGCGTAAAAATGCCTTCCGGACATGCGATTAGTGCCGGTTTTTGGCCAATGAGTGCCTCAAAACCGGAAAATGTGGGTAATCGGAGCCTGAATCGGGACCGGAATACTTAGCCTCATATCATTTCAAAACACGGACGCCGGAGACGGGTGAGGTTTACCATGTAGTTTACTTCAGAAAGGATCTCATCAAACGTGCCCATCTTTTCAGCTTCTTCAACC
>DAOQAA010000012.1:0-46792 GCA_035353675.1 Methanoregula sp.
TTTTAAATATTATATAATTATAAGTATGATTAATCTATCGGGGCTGAATTTGATGGATAGACCTTTAATAAGCGAATATGGATTTACTGGACTGGAGGCCGCCATTGTGCTTATTGCATTCGTTGTTGTAGCGGCGGTGTTCTCGTACGTCGTGCTTGGTGCCGGGTTCTTCACAACGCAGACTGCCCAGGCAACTGTACATACGGGAGTGCAACAGGCAAGCTCAAGCATTGAAATTGTCGGGAATACCTATGGTATTGCGGATCCAGGGGACCTTACTCACCTTAAATATATTAATATAACTGTTGCACTTACCGCCGGAGGCACAGCTGTTGATTTACAGCAGATGGTGCTATCCTATAATGATAATAATGGTGGCCACAATGCAAATCTGACCTATGGGGGGGTAGCACCGGATACAAATGGAGCTTGCAGTAATGCAATGAATGGAGGTTCAGGTACTGCTCAAGAATGGTGCATTGCAGAAAAAATCAATAACCAGACGGCGGGTGCCATGCTGGAACAAAATGCCCAGATGATTATTGCGGTAGGTTTACCTGATACTGCTACACCGTCCACAAAATTTACAATTAATTTTCACCCGGCAACCGGGGCCGTTCTCTCGATATCTAGAACTATTGCGGGTTCAATTTATCCTGTTCAGTCATTGTACTGACATTTTTCTTTTTCCAATTGTGCGGGAACAGGAATTTGAATCAATAGTAATGTTGAATTCATCCTGAATAATGTGTTTTACTGGTGTTTGTTAACACCTTTCATTATACAGAAATATCTGGATACATCTATTATTATGACCGTGACAAAAAAAATCCGGTTCCTGAAGTTTTAAAAATGAAAAAGTCCCCGCTAATTCAAGAGTTTAATGAGCAAAGTATATTAACTAAAAACAGGATAATAAATTATTGTTATGGCGGTAAATCAGGCTCAGGTTGATCACATTATTACCGCAGCTTCTGAGGATGATCCAGAGGTCAAGCTCCAGAATCTCGAACGGGAAGTTGACCTGATCAAGACATCTATCAAACGCCTGTTAATGGATATAAGGGAACGGATGAATGAAATGGAAAATCCGTTCACACTTGCGGGAGCCGGGTCAGGAGGAGCTCCCGGCACAGGTGAGATTTCGGATTCAGCCAGCGATGCAAAAAAAGCCGCACTGGAAGCAAAGGAAGCAGCACTTGATGCCCGGGAATCTACACTGGATGCCGCTGATGCCGCCGCTAAGGCCAAAAAAGAAAAGGAGACCAAAAAAGAAGCCGAGCCTGAAAAGAAACCTGAAACTTTTCCTCCTGTTCTACCTGAAGAAAAACGGATACCCGACGAGCAGATGCTCGCCCTGTTAAAAGCCCAGATGCCTCAAAATGGTCATAAGTCAGCCATCCAGAGTCAAATGGCGAGCGAAAAACTCCGGCTCCAGAAAGTATATAAGTTGTTTAAGTGGACGAACTCGGCAATACGCAAATTCGGGCATGACCGGCTTGAAATTATTCTGGAATCCTACCGGATTATGGGATATATAACGCGGGAATCCTGTGACGAGATAAAAGAGATTTCCCGTCTCATGCCGGCAAACTTAGGTGAAGAGCATGAAGTCGGACCGGATGAGTTTGTATCGGAACTTTATGCCCTCAACCGTATCCTGTCGCCGAACGATACTTCACTTGACCGTGATATGATCGAAGTTATGATGGTCCAGCGCCAGCAGATAGAGCCGGAAAAAGAACGAATAGATGTGCCTGAATTATCAATAAATGAACGGGAACCTTCGCGGAAAACACGAAAAGATGAAGAGTGGATGAACCTGCCAGACCGGATATAATCCATGTCATCAGAAACATTCACAACCGCCCTGTTCCTGATTACTGCTGTAATAGCGGCAGGTGTGCTTATCAGTGCCATATTTCCGGTTGTTTACCAGATGGCCGGGACTTTTACATCAGCCGGCCATGCATCAGACCAGCAAATCAGGACGGATTTTAAGATTGTCCTTGCTGTAGCAAATAATAGTCACTTTGCCCGTGTATGGATGAAAAATACCGGGAGTGAACAGATCTACATTGACGATGTTGAACGCTCGGATGTTATTTGTGGTGGTGCCGGGAATTTTAACCGGATGAGTCTTTCCCCCTCATCTACATTAAATGAGGGGCAATGGCTGTACATACTTAGCGATTTAAATAACAATAATTACTGGGATCCAGGAGAATCCCTGGAGATTGACGCAAAAACCGGAACATTGGATATTGCCGGGGGTCCGAATTATTTCCAGTTTACACTGCCAAACGGAATCTGGAGGTCGGACAGGTTTACGGTGAACGCACAATAAGGTGGTGAGGAATGGCAGTTGCAGATCTTGTCGGGGCGGCAGTAGGTGTTCTCCTTCTTATCCTTGTTGCATATATATTGGTCGGAAGCACTCTTTCCACAGCAGAGATTGTCACAAACGCCCAAAAAGCTGTGACCCTCCAGGAGCAGACACAACTGCGGACCGATTTTGCCATCAACAATATCACCACGGCAACTATAATTGACGGAAATAATGATTACGCATTTAATTGCACGATCAAAAATACGGGAAAAGAGATCATTTCGGATTTCCAGCATATGGACGTGATTGCTTATGACGGTCTGACCATTTTCCAGTTGTATACTTTTAATTCCGATAATGAAGTAGTAATCCCCGGAACATGGACGATTGTTGACAAAGGCAATGAAATCATTCATAAGTCTGAACTGGATCCCGGGGAATCTTACACGATAATGGTAACAACATCAGGTATTTCTCCCTACTGGTTCCAGATAACTACAGCAAACGGAGCATTTGCCTCGAACCTGTTATAAAGGAAAACAAAAACATGACTCCTGATTTATCCGATCTGATGGGGGGCGAAGACAGGCAGATCATCTCAACCGGAAACGGTGAGCTGGACAAGAAGATTGCCGATGGTCTTCCGGTGGGGTCCCTGACGCTTATAGAGGGTGAGAACGATACCGGAAAAAGTGTTCTTACCCAGCAGATTATCTGGGGAGCGATGAAACAGGGAATGTCCGTTGACCTCTTTACTACGGAAAACACCAGTAAAAGTTTCATCAAGCAGATGGAATCGATGAGCCTTGACATTTCCGATTATTTTGCATGGGGATATCTCAAGGTCTTCCCTCTCCATGTCGTGGGTTTTGAATGGAAAAAAGAGGAAATGGAAGGAATCCTGGCCCGCCTCGTATCGTATATCCAGAATAGTAAAGCTGAGGTCGCGGTTGTCGATTCCCTGACGCTTTTTACCGAATATGCCGAGACCGATACTATCCTTACCTTCTTTACTAACTGCAAATCACTTGTGGATCATGGTAAAACGGTCCTTGTCACCCTCCACACATACGCGTTTGAAGAAGACACGCTTGTACGGATTCGTTCCATCTGCGATGCTCACCTGAATATGAAAAAAGCCCTTGTCGGTGACAAGTATGTGATGGTCATGGAAGTAGTAAAAGTCCGTGGCGCACGAAAGACCACCGGGAACCTTGTCAGTTTTGAGGTTCACCCGGGTTATGGCATGAAAATCATCCCCATGAGCTTTGCAAGGATCTGATTATGGGTTCACTTTCAGTCGCAGTAAACCTGCCGTTTAAACCGGAACCGGTAGATCTGGATGTTGACCTGTACGCAGATCTCGAATCGGATGCATTATTCAAAATGCTCCCCGCAAACGCAAAAGAGTATGTACAGAACAGCCCGCATCTGCTCGAATATCTCCACACATTCCCGGTAAATACTTATGGTATCCCGCTTTTTTTATCGGAGTTAAAAAAGGATGTAAGGGGAATGAAAAATCCCAACATCATTTACCCGGTAAATGATACAACATTTGTCCATATTTTACCGGATCCCGATGATGTCAGGAATTTTTACATTCCCATCGAACCCTCCTTCCTCCACAGCGTCGGCGATCTCCTGCCTGCCATCGAGTCCAAACTTATTGATCTTATTGATGGCCTTGAAACGGATCCCGTCACGGAAAAGGAACGGATAGAAGTATTAAAAAAAATGCTGACAACAATAGCGGTGATTAAGCCACCCGGTGTAGACATTGCAAGCCTGACCCGAAAAGATTCCCTGGATGCAAAATCAAAATTGATTACGTTTCTTAACACGGATTTTACTGCCCAGAAAAAGATGAAAACTGTCAAAAAAAGTAAAAGTATCCCTGTTACGCCGGATGGCAAGATCATCCTGACCAAAGTGGAGTACCAGGCCATCGAGTATCTGCTTGTCCGCGATAAAATCGATATGGGCGTCTTAAAACCGTTCCTTTCCGATCCCTATATTGAAGATATCTCATGTGATGGTGTTGGACCGATTTTTATTGAGCACAAGTTGTTTAAAGGCCTTAAATCCGTTATTGAGTTCAAGGTATCCAGCGAACTCGATGAGTTCGTCGTTAAAGTAGCAGAACGGATAAAACGTCCGATTACATACCGGAGCCCGATTGTCGATGCAACCCTTCCCGATGGTTCCCGTATCAACATTGTCTACGGGACTGATATCAGCAAGCACGGCAGTAACTTTTCCATCCGTAAAGTAAACGAAGTGCCTCTCTCAATCCTCAATATCATCGAATCCAATGGTCTTGATTACTCTGTCGCTGCGTATCTCTGGATCTGTATCGAATACGGAATGTCGCTGTTTGTGAGCGGTGAAACTGCGAGCGGCAAAACGACGCTTCTCAATGCCATTACCACATTTATACCCCCTGAAAACAAGATTATCACAATCGAGGATACTCCTGAACTGAATGTTCCTCACAGGAACTGGATACGGGAGGTAGCCCTTGCTAAAGGTAAAGGAGAAGGGAGTGGGTCCGGAGGAGAGGTTACAATGTTTGATCTCCTCAAGGCTGCCCTGCGTCAGCGTCCCAACCAGATCCTTGTCGGGGAAATCCGTGGTGTTGAGGGAAGCGTTGCATTTGGTGCGATGCAGACCGGTCACCCCGTAATGAGTACGTTCCACGCAGCATCGGTCGAGAAACTGATACAGCGTCTTTGCGGAGATCCAATTAATATCCCGAAGACTTATGTTGATAACCTGAACCTTGTCGTTATCCAGAGCGCTGTAAAAAGACCTGACGGGTCTGTCGTTCGCCGGATGATCAGCTGTAACGAACTTGTGGGATATAACCCGGAGACTGGCGGGTTTACCTTTGTCCAGATGTTTGGATGGGAACCCGTTACTGACACATTTGTATGGTCCGGGAAAGGCAGTTCATTCCTTCTCGAGAACAAGATCGCAACGATGCTTGGGATCCCCGACAACAGAAAAGCGGAAATTTACCTTGAAGTTGAAAAGCGCGCAAAGATTCTCGAACGCCTGCATAAGGCTGGCTATGTAAAATTCTGGGATCTCTTCCATATGATCACCAAGATCAAAAAACAGGGCCTCCTTGCCATTGGATCATAATATGCCTGAAGCGATCGCGCCGCCTCCAGGCGGGACACAGAAATCCCCGCCAAAAAAATCAATGCCCTTTGCCACCCTGGGTGAGGATATCAGGGAAAAACTCGACGGTATCAGTGAGAATAAGAAGATGGGGGCAGATCTTCTTTTTATGACTACGTATATGGCATCGCTTGCGCTTGCCAATGCGACACGTCCGGAGATTTTTTCATTCGCGTCAAACCGTCATGAGTACATATCTTCAAAATATATCGCAAAAGTCAACACTTTTGTAAAAAAATGGAACTACAGTTATTCCGAAGGACTTGCTATCGTCGCCGAACGGACGCAGAATACGATTCTTAAAAGCATGTTAAACCGGTATGCTAATGCTATCGAGTCAGGTGTTCCTGATGAAGATTTCCTGAGCAATGAACTTTCAACAGTAAGAAGCGTTTACCGAAGCCAGATTGAGCAGGGGATGTCCATGCTGCAGAAATGGGGCGATGCATACGTTGCCATGCTCCTTTCCGGAACTGTTATCGCCGTTATTATCATGATATCGGTGGTTATCTATGCGCCGGAGGACATCCAGACGACATTCAATATATCCTACTCAGTTATCCTTGCCATTTGTGTGTTTGGTATCACCCTTATGTATACGTCAGTTCCGGATGACCCGAAAAGCCACCGGCTTACCGAACGCATGTCAAAAGAGCAGGCGACGATCCGTGCCATGGAGAGGATAATCGTCCCTCTTACGATTGCCATAGCACTCATCCTTGTGCTACTCGGGGTTTCAGCAAGCCTTATCTTTATTCTTGTGGGTATCCTGATGGTGCCGCTTGGTGTGATAGGTTTTATTGATGACCATAACATTACCCTTCGCGACAATGATTTTTCCGTATTTATCAGAAGTTTTGGCGCCGTCATGGGAGGTCAGGGAACTACAGCGGTATATGCCTTAAGGAGCATTGACAAGAAATCACTCACTGCCCTTGAACCTCTGGTAAATTCAGTATATTCAAAGCTTAACCTTGGACTCGATGAAAAACAAACGTGGGAGAAGTTCATCGGGGAATCCGGGAGCAACCTCATCTATAAGTACCTTAACATTTACCGGGATACTGTCGCACTTGGCGGGCCGCCGGAACCTATCGGGACCGTTGTGGGGTCGTCAATGCTTGAACAGACACTGCTCCGGGAAAAGAAGGACATGCTCTCAAAAAGTTTTATTGTCCTTCTGATACCGATGCATATCGCCATGACGGGTCTCTTTGTCGCGTTGTACCAGATCCTCGTGGTACTTACTGACTCTGTATCAGCCATGATGCTGCAATTCCAGGAAGTAGCGGCAGCTTCAGGGGGACAGAGTATGGGGGTCTCTATGGGATCAGTATTTGGCGGAGGGATGAACCTGTTTACCAATTTTCCAAAAGAAGCAATGCAAACGTATGTTTCTGTAACGCTTTTTATTCTCACTGTATCAAACATCATCGCAGCACGTATTGTGGGAGGAGGGGATCGATACATGTATTATTTTTACGCGGCAATATTCTGCACATTAACCGGGCTTGTATTGTTGTTGGCACCGATGGTTGTCGGACTTTTCTTCAGTGCAGAAGCGCTGACTAATCTCGGGAGCAATGTAGCCGGTGGGGGTGTGTGATATGAAGGATAATATTCGCAGGCTGGTTCTTTTTACCGTGATCGTGGGATTTGGATCACTCCTGATTTTTGTAAATATTCCACTTATCTATCTCCTGCCCCTGATCATGGTTGTAGGATTTTTTTTATTAATCCTCCTTGGTTCGATTACCGTTTCGGATATTAAAAATGCGTTTTTTAAATTATCCTTAAAAAATCTGCGGGAGAAACCAATCCTGAAAAAGCTCGATTCCATAAAATTTTTTGAAAAGAAAACCCCGGGGAAGGCCGATATCGGGAAGAAAAAAGCCAAAGAAACTATCCCGGCGAAAAAGGCAGAAAAAACAAGCGGAATCCGTCATCATCTTTCATTATTGGCATCATCAATAAAATCAATTGGAAAAATTCTTACGGAACGTAAAAAACAGGTTAAAAAACCTGAAGAGATCAACAAACTCCTTGAACGTACGATAGCAGAAAAAGTCAGCAAAGGATCCGCGCTGGAAGGTGCTGCAAAAATAACCCCCTCCTCCGGCGTACGGGGTGCCGGAGGAGCACTCTCTGCTGCTGGCGGGGAGTCAGATCCATTCCTTTCCCTGTCGGATGAAGAACTTGGAACCGACCTCCTGGATGGACTGGAGGAGTCGGCATCACAAAAGACCCTGGGAGATACATCGGCACTTCCGGATGTTGGTCCCGGCCTCTCCGTACCGGAACTGGAAATTCCCGCATTGCCGGCAGAATCTGCGGACGAGGTCGGAGCAATCCTTGAAGCAAATCCGGATACCGGTTCTGAGGAATTTGAGAGTTTAAGTGGTGGAGAGGCAATCGATGAATCTCTGAGTGACCTGGACAGCATAAATCTGGAAGATGTCGATCTGGGTGACGACAGTGCAGTCCAGGAACCGGCAGCCCCGGCCACTGTGCCTGCAGCAACCAGCCCGGCAAAAGGATCCGAAGATCTTATTCCGGCGACACCAATAACGCCTCTTGCAGAACCTGCCTCACCGGAAGAGGCAGAACAGACTGACATGTCTGCATTTGCAGCCGGAACAGCTCCGGGCAGTGACGAGGATATGCTCAGTTCGCTTGCCGCGGATATCAAACAGGTAAAAAAGGAGGCCGATGTCAGCCTCCTCCGTGAATTAAAAGATTTTAAAGCCCCTGCAACGGATATTGAAACTGATCTAAAAGACATTGCGGAACAGCTTAATGCATTAGGTAAAAGCGATAAAAAGAAAATCCTGCCCCATAATGCAGAAACGTAAAATTTGTGCGCAACAATTCCAGCAAACAAAAATTTGTTAAACAGTTCAAGAAATCTGGCGTTGAGTATTCATGAAAGAAGTTCCCGTAAAAATTGAACATGATGGTAAGTGGATTGTAATTAAAGCCGGGGTTGCCGAAGACCGGATTTCATTTCCAGCACCGGTTGATAAGGAAATCCTGTTTAAATCAGTTTTTGACCTGGTGGAAAAGAAAAATATTCTTATTATATCGGTTAAAGGAAATCCTGATGCAATTATCCGGATTGCAAGCATCGAAAAAGTCCTTGTCATTTTAAAACGGCTAATCCTTGGAAGCTGTAATGCATACCGGCTCATGGCGTATTTTATGTCCCCTGCTATCCGGGGAGGAGTCTTTGTCAAGGATGCGCAATGGGAAAAAGGCAGTATTGTGGTAGTAAAGACCGGAATCTGGTTTTTGAGCGCAACAAAACAGATCAGTGTTCCCCTTTCAGAGGTAGCGGCAATCGAGCTTACAAAACGGGATGTTCAGGGCAAACAGACAGATGTCGTCCGAATCGATCATATAGAATCCGGGGACGTGGTCTCAAGTCTTGTTCTCTGCCCATTGTCTACCCTTCAGGTTCTTTTTAATTTTCTTAAAGATGCCACAAAGGGAATGGACATGCAGGGCAACGAACTGGATGCAGTTACCCAGCAGGTTGCAATGCTTGTATATTCCGGCATGGATTCCCATGCTATAGAAAATATGCTCAATATCCCCCACAAACAACTTGATGACATATATGACAAGATTATAAAACTGGGAATTGCGGAAGTAATAACAATCCGGCGTGAAGTCCAGTTAACCACAAAAGGCGTCCGGTATATTTCTGATGCTACAAAAACTCAAACAAACTAAAATTACCGTCGATTTTTTTTCCATCATTGTTTTATAGCATGATCAACCAATATGTGTATTGATATCCCATGGGAACGATTCTGATCGTCGATGATACACTCTTTATGAGAACCCTCCTTAAAAATATCCTCTTCTCCGGTGGTCATACAATTGTCGGTGAAGCAGCAAATGGTGAGGAGGCTGTGACCAAGTATAAGGAACTCAAACCGGACCTTGTCACCATGGATGTAGTCATGCCCAAGGTAAACGGGATTGAAGCCTTAAAATCAATCAAACAAATCGATCCTGCAGCCCGTGTGATTATGTGTACCGCAGTTGGTCAGGAACAGATGGTCAAGCTGGCTATAAAAAGCGGCGCCAAAGGATATGTAGTCAAGCCGTTCCAGGCTCCCAAGGTTCTCGAAGAAGTCAAAAACGTACTTGCGTCCTGAGGAATATGGCAAAAGTTCTGATTGTCGATGACTCCGTTTTTATGCGGACTGTCATCCGGGACATGCTGCAGAAAGATCATTCGATTGAGATAGTGGATACTGCATCAAACGGTGTTGAAGCACTTGAAAAGATACGTATCCTAAAACCAGATCTTATCACGCTGGATATCGAGATGCCAAAGATGACGGGTCTTGATGTGCTGCGTGAACTAAAAAAGGCCACATGGCGCCCGAAAACCCTCATGCTCAGCTCGCTAACCTCTGAAGGTGCCGAGATGACTACCGAGGCAATACGGCTTGGTGCCGATGACTTCATGCTCAAGCCTAAGGATCTCCCTCAGTTACGGCTTATTGCAGACGAACTTATTGCGACAATACACTATCTGACCGCAGATCAGTTACCGCCACGGGAAAAAGTGCCAGTTATTCCGCATAAGGACGGGAATGCTGAACGTCTGGTCCTGATTGGGTCATCTGCCGGTGGTCCCCCGATGCTGGATGCAGTTCTCGCAAAACTACCCGAAAACCTGCCGGCAGGTGTTATAATCACCCAGCATATGCCGGTTGGTTTTACTGCCCCTCTCGCAGCCCGTCTGAGCCGTATCGCACATATGCCGGTAAAAGAGACCGAGAATGGAGATACTCTCAAAACAGGATCGATTTATATCTCAAAAGCCGGGGTCCATACCATGATAAGTGCGGCGTTGACCTCAGACGGGAAACGCACAGGAAGGATAATCCATTCAAATGCACCAACGATTCACGGCGTACGACCCGCAGCGGATAAAACTTTTGAATCCGCAGCCCGTGTTTTTGGAAAAAATGTAGTTTCCGTAATCCTAAGCGGGATGGGAAACGATGCCGGTGCCGGGGCGTCTGCCATCAAACTGGCGGGGGGGACAAGCATTATCTGCGATCAAAAAGATTGCCTTGTCTATGGTATGGCGCGATCAGCCATCCAGAAAGATGCAGTGGATATGGTACTTCCACTTGCAAAAATCCCGGAAACCATAGAACGGATTGTGATGCAGATGGAGGCGAATTCAGATGTCTGAGTTTGAACAGTACCGGTCACTTTTTGTTGCCGAATCGCGGGAAAACCATGAAAACCTTGTAAATAACCTGCTGATACTGGAAAAAGAATCTGATAAGAACGCTATTGATGAAATTTTTCGTTCTATCCATACACTCAAAGGTGCTTCAGCCTCCATGGGTTTTGCAGCCATGGAACATCTTTGTCACACAATGGAGGATGTGTTCCAGCTGATCCGGAACGGCAGTGCTGATATGTCTGCAGAACTGGAGAATATCCTTCTTTCCTGCACTGATCTCATTGAGGAAATGCTTGACGACATTGAAAAAGGTGGCGACTCCTCTTCAAAAAATCCCGATGACCAGATCCAGTTGCTTCGTGCATGGCTGCAACAGCATGGCGTTGCAACCAAAGAAAAACCAAAAGTTACCGTTCCGGCTGTGGAAAAGAAATCCGAAAGTGAAACCGGCGAACAGTTGCCGGAACCGGTCACCGACATATTTGAGCCGGAATACAGCATGGTCATTACGGTTGATCCAGGCTGCCTGATGAAGGACGTACGTGCTCTTATAGCGATCCAGAATCTTGAGGGACTGGGAACGATTTGCGCTATTCAGCCGTCAAAAGAAGCAATTGATGAAGGAAAATTTGACGGTACTGTTAATCTTACAATTACCAGTGACGTCGGTGAAGAAGCACTTAAGACGGCAGCTCTTGGAACCGAGATCGCATCGGTGGATATTCGGCTTTTGGAGAAACAAGTCACTCCGGCAGCAGAACAAGGGCAGATAAAGAAGTCGGCAGAACCTGAACGCAGGCAGCAGGCAACTCCGGAAAAAAGCCGGGAAGTAAAAAATCTCCGTGTAGACATTACCCAGCTTGATCATATCATGAACCTTGTTGAGGATCTCGTAATCAACAGGGGACGACTCAAGCAGATCGCTGAAGAACATAAAATAAAAGAGATGGATGAAGCGATCAGCATGGTCGAGCGGTCGGTTTCTGATCTCCAGAACCTGATGATGACCATCCGCATGATCCCGCTTTCACATATATTCAACCGCCTGCCCCGGGTTGTCCGTGATGTCGCTCAGTATGATCACAAGGAAGTTGAGTTTATCATGGAAGGCGGGGAGACTGAACTTGACCGGAGCGTGATGGACGGTCTCAATGATCCTCTGCTTCATCTCATAAGAAATGCGGTAAACCACGGTATTGAGGCCCCGGAAGTCCGTGAAGGTTCAGGAAAAGCACGAAAAGGTCTGGTAAGACTTTCGGCCTACCGTGACCGGGATAATGTTATTATCAAGTTGACGGATGATGGCGCCGGGATCAATGTTGAGAAAGTCAAGAAAAAAGCCGTGGATAAAGGACTCATCACAGCAGATGCCGCTGCAGCTATGTCGACCGATGAGGCAATAGATCTGCTCTTTATGCCGGGTTTTTCAACGGCGGATAAGATTACGGATATTTCCGGCAGGGGCGTCGGTCTTGATGTGGTAAAACGATCGATAGAATCGCTTAAAGGTTCCATTAAGGTGGAGACAATCCCCGGTAAGGGAAGCACGTTTGAACTTCTGCTTCCTCCCACAATGGCAATTGTCGATGTGATGATTGTCCGTATCAACAACCGGCGTCTCGCTATTCCAATCAGCAGCATTGTTGAAGTAGCAAACTTCAAAAAAGATACCCTCCACCGGATCGGCAAGGGTGAAGTTACTACAATCCGGGATGAAGTCCTCCAGATATTATGGCTTGATGACATGGTCGGGAGCTCAGACCTGTGCGAGATTCTCATTGTCGTTCAGTACCAGAAACGAAAATGCTGTATTCCTGTTGATGCGGTAGAAGGCCAGCAGGAAATTGTTGTAAAGCCGTTGAGCAGTTTTATCGGAACCACCAAAGGAATAAGCGGAGTTACTATCCTTGGAGATGGTGATGTGGTACCGGTTCTTGATATAAATACAATGCAGGAGTGATCAAACCATGAAATTATCAGCAACCCAGATGGACGCAATGCAGGAACTGGGAAATATCGGGGCAGCTCATGCAGCAACCACTCTTTCCCAGATGGTGTCAAGCCCGGTTGAGATGAGTGTCCCAAAGATCAAAGTGGTCGATATTGCCCAACTGGCAGATCATATTGGTGAGGAATCAGCAGCACTCGTGGTTTTTGAATTGCAGGGAGAGATTGCACATGGTGGATATATCCTCTTTTACATCTCCCGGAAATCTGCAGTTCACCTGACAAACTCGATGCTTGGCCTGACTGACCCGGATCGGGCTCTTAATGAGATGGACGAAAGCGCTCTTCTTGAAGTGGGAAATATCATGGCCTCGGCATTCCTTGACGCAACTGCCGAGCTTCTTGGTTTTGTTATGCTGCCATCTCCACCGGCGCTTACCGTTGATATGGCACATGCGGCTGTGCAGTCGCTTATTGCACAGATGCAGGATGAAGTTAATGAAATCGTGTTATTCTCCACAGAGCTGGTCTGTGAAGAACACAAAATTGACAGCGATATCATAATGATGCCAGAAGCGAGCATGCTCGCAACGTTTGTCGAACGCCTGGAAAACCTGATGAAATCCAGTTAATTATGTCGGTCTTATAATGCCAGATTTTTCCGCCCCGAATCAATTTCCGGTCATGATCGGTATTGGTGAATACCACGTGGGCTCAACACCTATGATGGCGATTGGTCTTGGATCCTGTATCGGTCTGACAATTTATGACCGGGAACGTAAAATCGGTGCAATGGTGCATATAATGTTACCCGAAAGTTCCGGAAGGATAGACCGTCCGGGAAAATATGCCGATTCAGCCATCCCCCTTCTCCTGAAGAAACTAACTGATTTGGGGTGCAGGAAGGAAGCACTTGTTGTAAAAATGGCCGGTGGGGCATGCATGTTTGAATATTTTGGAAATAACCTCAATATCGGTGAGCGAAACGCAGAAAAGGTTCGGGCGGTTCTTGCAGAAAACAATATCCGTCTTGCTGCAGAGGAAGTTGGAGGAAAAATTGGCAGGACTGTGGCATTTTACCCGGACAATGGCGGAAAGGTCACCGTCAGGAGCGCTGATGGCGCTGCTCATGAGATCTAAACTTTTTTTGGTGCTTCTTATTATCTGCTTTTTGCCGGTATCAGCAGCGGCAGGAACTATTACAGAAACTCAAGGGTCGTCATCTGGCCTGAATGATCCTGGGGTGATCCATCTTTATCGTCCAGAGGCTGGTTCGATCCATTCTGCCACGATAAACGATATTATCAACGGACCCCACGGTGAAGTAATATTTGCAACGACATTTGGCCTTTCAGTCTACAATGGAAGCTGGAGTACGCGGCATATCAACCGCGACAATTTTTCCATGGGCCTGATGGATGACTATGTAACGGCTCTTGAATATGACAATGCCGGTAACCTGTGGATTGGTTTTGCGGGGGGCATTCAGGTTTACGACGGGCATGTCTATACGTTAATAAGAGACCAGGATCTCTTAAAGAGTCTCCGGATTAAGGATTTCCAGCGCTGGAATGATGACATGTGGGTGTCAACCGGGAATGCAGCACTGCACCGGTATAATAATGGGACGTGGACATGGTTTACGCCATACTCCCGGAACGGGCCGGGTTTTTACGAGGCTGACAGCCTGGCACTTGATCCTGCGGCAGATATCCTTTTTGCAGCTACAGAAAAGGAAGGGCTCTGGGAAGTAACCACAACCGATGATACCGTAAATTTCAAAAAAATCCAGGATCCCGGTGATCCTTTCGGACTGCTTGGCCATGTACGGCGTGATCCCTTAGGCGGGGTGTTTTTCTATAACGCATCGCAAGTAGTGCACTATGACCCCGGGAATGGTTTTACCCCGATTGTGAGTATAAATGATATTAGCGGCGGAGGTGCCTATGCCATCAATGATGTGGCAGGAAGCCCAAAAGGGGCAGTTTATGTGGCAACGGATAACGGGATTTATGTCTGGGAGAACGACCGGATTACAAGTCATCTGAGTGCTTTTGAGGGATTCGGGACTACTCAAGGCGTTGATACAGTATTTTACGATGCGAGAGATCGGCTCTGGTTTGCGACACATGATGATGTCGGTTATTATGCCGATGAAAAATCCACAGAATCCCGTATCGCATTTAATAAAGAGACACCTACCTTATCCCCGACAACAGGGCATGCTCTGGTGACTATTTCCCCATCACAGACTCCTGGTGAAATCCCTCAACAGTCATCACCGTCAATTCTTGATCAGATCTACAGGTTCCTGTCCGGTCTCTTTCCGTTTATTCCCGCATCGCATTGAAAATGAGATGTCTCTCGTATAATTTTTCATTTTTGTGAATACTGGATCAGGTCCGACGGGGAATATACCGGCAGCTGAAAAGATTCCGGGGACCCGGACCATTCCCGATCCGGAACTTCTCATACTTCATCATGAGTATGATACCCGTTGCCAGGGCCTAATATAAAATCCTGGGCGTATGTCCGCTCCAGAAAATCCGCCTGGAGTTCCTGCAACCGTGTTCTTTTGGATCCTGCATCCGCCAGCACGTTCCTAAAAAAAACCGGTCGCAGGAACGCTGCTATTAGTGGCCTCACTTCTTCGGCGTAAAAAGACTCTTCTGACCCTTGAATAAGTGCCGGTTTTTGGCCTATGAGTGCATTATAACCGGAAAACCTGATAAATCGGAGCCCGATTCGGGCCCTGATTGCCCGGTCTCTATACGGTATGAAAATCCGGGTTTTTCCAGTACGGCTGGATTTTCGAAAAAAACAGATTTGTAAAATAAAGCGGATGATCACTCATCATCTGCGGCATAGTAATAATATTCGCCACGGCTTTTTTGTTCCCGGTCGAGGAATGAATCGGGTTTGTTGATCCGGGGCCGTCCGGACTGATCGCGACGGAACGTAACATCAAGAGCCTTCAAGAACCGGTTCATGCCCTCCCGCATGGTAAACGGACCGGCAGCAGTACCTTCAATTCCGGGCTGGCCTTCAAAGACAAGAATCCGCTCGCTGATCATATCGATAAGATAGATATCATGATCGATAACAAGGATTGCAACTTCCTTTCCTTCTGCGTGGTGCTTGATGAGCCGGGTCACCTTTACACGCTGCTCAACGTCAAGATGGGCGCTCGGCTCATCGAGAATATAGAGATCCGCATCACGTGAAAGGCATGCGGCAATTGCCACTCTCTGGAGTTCTCCCCCGCTTAAAGAATCGACCGGGGACTGGAGGATTGCCTGAAGCGAGAGCGGTTCGAGGATCTCGTGCTGGTAATAGGAGGTATCAAACTTGTTTGTACATTTACGGAGGTACATCTCGACAGAATCTGAGGTATCCGGCTTGATGTACTGGGGCTTGTAGGAGATCCGGAGTTTGATATCCATGCTGCCGGTATCTGGCTTTTCAACGCCGGCAAGCAGTTTCGCAAAGGTACTTTTACCCATGCCGTTTGCCCCGATGACGCCAAGAACTTCCCCGGCCTTTATTGTGCCTCCGGAGACGGTGAGCCTGAATGTATCATATTTTTTTGTCAGGGCAGGGATCTCCACCAGGTCTTCTCTTTTTGAGCCCTTTTCGTGCGCCCGTTTCTCAAAGACTACCTGCGAGTCACGGAACCTTACGTTTTCTTCGGCAAGATATCCTTCAAGATACTGGTTGATGCCGACACGGACACCTTTTGGCCGGGTGATGACACCAAAAACCGCCGGCTTGCCGTAGCCTACATGCACCGTATCTGCAAGCATATCAAGAATCGCAAGATCGTGTTCGACAATAACGACCGGCCGGTCCATTGCCAGTTCGCGGATCAGTTTTGCTGCGGATATGCGCTGGTAGATATCCAGAAATGGCGTGATTTCATCGAGGAAGTAGAGGTCGGCATTACGGGCAAGGCATGCGGCAATCGCAACCCTCTGGAGTTCTCCTCCGCTCAGCGTATTGATGTTGTGGTCGAGGATCGCATCAAGTTTGAGTACCGGAACCAGTTCTGAAAGTTTGCCCCGTTCATCTGTGGTACTCAGCAGTTCCCGGATTGACCCGGAGAAAACTTTCGGGATGAAGTCGATGTACTGCGGTTTGACCGCAATTTTTTTGCTCTTTTTTGAAACGGTCTGAAGATAATCAAAAAGCTCGGTTCCTGCATATCGTTTCAGGATCTCTTCCCATGCAACCTCGCCATCGAAATCCCCGAGGTTTGGTTTGATTTGTCCTGAAAGGATTTTTACAGCGGTACTTTTCCCGATACCGTTTGCGCCAAGGATACCCGTGACTTTTCCCTGTACCGGAATGGGAAGACCATAGAGCGCAAACCCGTTTTTACCATACCGGTGGGTGGGGTGTTCGAGTTCTTCCGGGAGGCTCACTATATCGATGGCTTCAAACGGGCATTTTTTGATGCAGATGCCGCACCCGACACAGAGTTCTTCTGAGATAACAGCTTTCCCGTCATCTCCTATCTTAACCGTCTCATCACCGGTCCGGACCCGGGGACAATAGATGATGCATTCGCTTCCGCATTTCTTCGCGTGGCAGCGATCCTTATGGATAATGGCTATTCTCATAGGTATCTTTTAAAAATGGGACTTATGCGGTCATTGTTGAGAGCAGGATTGTCCAGCTCATGAACCAGAACGCAAATGTCATGAAACCCTGGTAGAACCAGTCCTTAGCACCCAGTTTTGAGGTGTCAAGGTGCATCAGGATGAAAATATGCCGCTGGACGACTACTCCGGCAAGCATCAGCATGAATGCCAGGAGGCCGATATCGCTCTTTACTGTAATCTGCAGGTAGTATGATAATAATCCTACAAAAATACCCATAAAACAGGCAACGGTCGTCCGTTTGATCCGTTCGATATGGTCAGCCTGCTTTTCCAGCTTGGTTTTCTGCTTCCTGGAAAGGGCCGGTTGTGCCTGTTCTTCTTCGTGTATAGTATCTGTCATCCGGATACACCCAGTAGTCTTATTTTTTAGTGCGCAAGCCATATGTATTCTTGGATTAATCAATGGCAACAGCGCAGGGAATGAGCGGTATTGATGTCAGGGCAGTGACGTGTGAACTTTCTTCACGACTTCCGCTCTGGATCGATAAAGTCTACCAGTTCGATACCCGCACGATTGGTATCCGGTTAAACGGGGAAAATCATGCGAAATATCAATTGCTCATTGAAGCCGGCCGGCGGGCACACATTGTGAAAAATTTTCCCGCACCCCCAAAAAATCCTCCCCAGTATGCAATGCTCCTGCGAAAATATCTTTCCGGAGGCAAGGTACTATCTATACGCCAGCACGGGCTGGAACGGATATTAATTTTCGATATCGGCAAAGGGACTCTTACCTACCGGCTTATTATCGAACTTTTCGATGAAGGAAATGTAATCCTTACCGATGAATCGTTCCAGATCATAAAGCCACTTCGTCATCATCGGTTCAAGGACCGGGATGTGATCCCCGGTGTTCTCTACACAATGAGTAGTATAGACCCGACCGGATCTCCTGAGAACCTTGCAACTACACTTGCCGGCGATGAGCGGGATCTCGTACGTGCCCTTGCAATTGCCGGCATGCTCGGCGGAGCATATGCAGAGTACGTATGCCGCAAAGCCGGTATCGACAAATCAACAACGGCTTCAAAGGCGGATGCTGGTGCGGTTTATGCTGCAGTACGGGTGCTATTTGATCTGGTTGAGCATGAATGTAAACCGGTAATTTCTGCGACGAACTGCGATCCGATAATTCTCGAAAACAGTGCCCGGAATACAGCGGAAGATGCGTCACGTTTTGCCTGTTTTTCTGAAGCCCTTGAAACGTTTTACCCGATGACAAAAGCGGAAAAAATCCGTGTTACTTCAAAACCAAAATTATCCGAAGAGGAAAGGATCCACAAATACCAGGAAGCGGCAATAAAAAAATTCGATGAAAAAATCAAAAAGACACAGGAAATTGTGGATATAATCTATGAAAATTACCAGTTTGTTTCACAGGTAATTTCCCTGCTTGATACGGCCAGTAAAGGCCACTCATGGCAGGAGATAGAACATCAGATTCGTAGTTCGTCTGCCGCAGATGCGAAACGGATAGTCGCTTTTTATCCTGATGAGGCCGCAGTTGACATCGATATCGGAAAGAAAGTGAAAATTTTTGTTCATGATAATATCGAGCAGAATACCGGCCGTTACTATGATCTCGTAAAAAAATTCAAAAAGAAAAAAGAAGGCGCCCTTCTTGCAATGAAAACGGTCAAACCCCGGAAAAAAGCAGTACGGCACGATATTACTCCCATGAAAAAACTCTGGTACCACCGGTTCCGGTGGTTTATCACGAGTGACGGTATCGTTGTACTTGGTGGGCGGGACGCATCGCAGAACGAGGAACTGGTCAAGAAGTACTTGACCGGCGGGGATCTCTTTGTGCATGCCGATGTGCATGGTGCAAGTGTTGTCATCGTCAAAGGCAAAACCGAAAAAATGGATGAGGTTGCGCAGTTTGCAGCATCGTATTCCGGTGCATGGCGCAGCGGGCATTTTACGGCTGACGTGTATAGTGCACGACCGGACCAGGTCAGCAAGACCCCCCAGGCGGGAGAGTTTGTAAGCCGCGGGTCCTTTATTGTACGCGGGGAACGAACCTATTTCCGTGATATCCCCCTTGCAGTTGGTATCGGCCTTGTTCTTGAACCCCATGCAGCAGTGATCGGAGGCCCAACATCAGTTATCCGGTCCCGGACTAAGGTTTTTGCTGAGCTAAAACCCGGCCAATACGAACCAAACGATGTGGCAAAAAAGGTACTGCGCCTCCTGAAACAGGAGATCAGTCCGGATGAAGAAAAAATGCTCAAAGGAATCCTGAACACCGAGACGGTTGCGGCATTTGTCCCGCCCGGAGGTTCTGATATTTCGGGGTCGCCATGAAAGCAGAGTATGGCGAGCTCAAAGGAAGTTTTGGTGAAATCCGGCTTTTTCCCGAAAGCATTGATGACCTCTGGCACCTTCGGCATCTCGTAGCTCCCGGGGATCTGGTATTTGCGACGACGTTTCGGAGTGTTGAATCAGCGACTGATAAGATCCGGCCGGAAAAGGTGGAGAAGCGACCGGTCCGTCTTGGTATCCGGGTAGAAAAAGTGGAATTTTCCGAACACGGCATGCGTCTCCGGATTTCCGGGATTATTGAATCCGGTATTGATACCGGCTCCTTTCATACACTCAACGTGGAAACCGGTTATGAAATTTCCGTGATCCGACTGTGGCGGCCTGTCGATCTTGAACGGGTAGAGCGGGCGGTAAAGTCGTCGGTTTTTGGCGTGATTCATATCCTGACCCTTGAAGAAGGTGAAGCGGAACTCTTCCGGCTCCGGCAGTATGGCCCTGAGAGCGTGATCACTATTGCTGCAGGAAGTGGCAAAGGCCAGGAGACCGATACACGTACCGGTTTTTTTGACTCCCTGGTAAAAACCATCGCGGAGATATCCGGCCCGCTCATAATTGCCGGACCCGGTTTTATCAAAGACGATTTCGTCAAACATGCAAAAAACAAAAACAGTGCTCCTGCCGGACGGGCAATTGTGGTTGAGACCCGGAGGATCGGGCGGGGTGCGGTGCAGGACGTTATCGGTGTCGGAACGCTCGATAAACTAATCGGTGACATCCAGCTTTCACGCGAGGTAAAACTGATGGACGAGCTCCTTTTACGTATTTCACAGGACGGGGCTGTTGCTTACGGGAAAAAACAAGTGGAAACTGCGATTGAATTTGGCGCTGTTGACAAGGTGCTGCTTGCCGATACCCTGCTCCGGGACCCCACTGTTGTTCCCTTAATTGAGAACGCCGAACGGATGCAGGCTGCAATTGTTGTGCTCTCCACAGAATTTGAACCCGGCGAACGTCTTGTGGCACTTGGCGGTATTGCGGCGTTACTCCGTTATAAACTGGCCTGATTTTTCTTGATCCGGCTATTGTTATAGTTGCAATAATCCGGAAAGTTCCTTTGTTAAACCAGTTTTCGTTATTTTATAACCCGCAGACTCCCTGCCATGAAAAACCGGGAACCCACCTCCCCCCTGCCAACGTTTCTGAAAAAAAGTCTGCCATCCCCACATGTCTTTATGAAAGGAGGGGGTTACCATCAGGGCAATGCGGATCAAGGGTTGCCCCTACCCCCCTCCACATTTTCTGATGCGAAGCATGACACCCCCTCCAACATCTGCAAAGGGAGGGGGAGCGTGTTACGATTTTTTTATCGAGCATGCTTACGGGATTACATCAAATACCTGATCCTGTCCATTCGTTTTTTTCTCCCTAAATAATACAGCAGAAGAATAATCAGGGCTGCAACAACCAGAACAATCAGGTTTTTTATAATCAACTGGAATACCCACAGGATCATATTGATGAAGATGTTTATGGCCGTTGTCGGCGGAGACTGAACCGCTGGTGAAGCGGAAGGCGCAATCTGGTTTCCCTGCATTGGTTGATGATTGACGGTCGGTTTATTTGCAACAGAAAAAAGTGCAAAATAACAGAAATGCGAAACCGATGAAGTAATTGTACTGTTTTTGGGTGAATATGCTGTTGGAAGATCTACCCAGTTTTCCGTAACAGGGTCATAACCCTTTAAAGAATATTCTGTGTTCCACTGTGCTTCCGGAAACAAAATGGACAGGGAAAGTGCCGAAGAAAACGTTGCACCATCCGGGCCGAGCTCAAATGCAATACCGGAAAATGAACCGGTTAAATCCTGGGGTATTGAAGGTAGTGAAACCTGAGGTATATTTCTTATCGTTATTGCAGGGAGTACGTTTCCCGCCTGGTCTTTTGCAACGATTCCTTTATTTATTGTGAGAGTTGTCCGGTTGTCTGTTGACACCAGAGTGGTTGTCTGTGTGATAACCCCGGTTTTTGTGTTGATGTAGAGACTTGCTGTTTTTCCCGGATCAATAATTACCGGTGCAATCCCTGTTGGCTGTACCGATGCATTTACTGTTACTGTTCCGGTGGGTTTTTTGGTATCTACAGACCCCGTATTATCTTCTTCGCTTATATGACTGGTAACGGTAAGGGCAAGGATCTGGAGAGGGTTTCCTGAACCTTCAACAAATGATAACCCGAACGTTGATAAACCCTCAGGCGAATCGGCATCGAAATAATCAAGGTTTTCAGTTGAGTTATGGATCAGGAACCGCGTGGGAATAATCTGACCATAGAGACCATCATCGGAAATCCGTTCGAGGTATACTTCATTCCTGCCCTGCGGTTTCGATGCCACCCATGATGCATTCAGGCTCATATGCAGATGGGCAGTTCCCCCTGTGGGGAAATTTGTTTTGACAATTTTTGTAGTGTATGCAGTACCGTTTGTTCCGGAATAATGGCTTGCGGTAGCGATATAGTTAAAGAGAGTAGCATCGGAACTGGTAGCCCCTTCCCACACTTTGGTGGAAAGCAGTGCATTTTCCGGGTAGGCAGAAAGGGTGACAGAATAATTTATTGACGCAAAGGGACCCCCGGTTGCGGCAGAGAATCCCTGCGGGACAATATTCTTTGAGTCCATCCGGACACTGCTGATATTTCCAAGAATGGTAGAATTTGCCGGATTTACCAAAAATCCTCCAGGGTCGGTGGTAAAGATGGTAATGTTACCAAATCCCCTGTCAGACGGCGGAGTAAACTCAAGTGCGGAAGTGTTTGGATTAAAAGACCAGTCGGAAAGAGTGGCATAGTCAAAAATAAGGTATTGCCGGCTGCCAGAGTTCTGTATGGTTATCCCGTTAATGGAGGTATCTGCAATTTCATTTGCACCCGAAAGGGCCGTGATGTAACCACTCCGGGTTTTTGTTGTTGATCCGTATCCATTTGATGCTGTCAGGGAAACTGTATAGGTGCCTGGCGAAGTGTATGTATGCGTGGGGTTCTGTGTCGTTCCGTTTGTCCATGCTCCATCACCAAAACTCCAGTTCCATTGTGTCGGGCTTCCAAGAGAAGTATCGGTAAACGTGATGGTGACAGGCACAATATCGCTCGTTGGCGATGCGATAAAATCCGCAAGGGGTTTTCCGACAACAACGCTATTGGTTACTGTCGCAGCATTCCTGCAGTAGGGGTTACTGACAGTAAGAGAAACATCGTATGCCTGATTTGCAGCAAAGGTATGATCCGGGTTTTCAAGTGTTGAATTAGATCCATCGCCAAAATTCCACAACCAGTGGGTTATCGGGTTTGACGGGGACTGGCTGGAGGTGTCGGAAAAATGTACGGTAACTGGTGCGCTTCCTCCGGCAAAATTATTCACAAAACCGGCAACCGGGCAGGTTCCCGGTGAACTGCTGGAATAAAGATGGATGGTATTATTTCCGCCAGAATCCTGTTCGCTCCAGACGATCCGGTAATGGGGTTCAGTTTGGGAATATGATATTTGTGCGGTGATTAAATTGTAACGATCAAGCGCAATCGGAATTTTCTGGTACGTGCTTGTATCGTTTACAATAAGATCTCTGTTTAAAGGATGAGTGGTATTTTCCTGTGTCCATGCAACCCAGTTTCCTGAAACTGATGGATTCTGGTGATTAATAGCCGGTTCATCCGGCGTCAGGTTGTATTCATCGCCTGGGACAGTGCCATTTATGAAGATCTCATCATTGCCGTTCCGGTTGTCCTGCCAGATAATTTTGTTGTCAAAAATCTGTGGATTTAGCTGTTCATTACTATCATCTGTTATCCGGGTGACCTGATGTGACACAAGGTCTGCCAGAAATATGTTGTTATTTCCATCTCTGTCATCCTGCCATACCACGGAACTTCCATAGATTGCCGGGTTCAACTGGTAACTATCTGTTGCATTCACCCGTGTTTCATCACCCGGAGACGTGCCGTTCACATAAATCTGAGAAGTCGGATTTTGATCGGAATCCAGCCAGACAATTCTGTTATTATAAACAGACGGAAAATCCTGCCAGCTGACACCTGATGAAATCTGTGTTCTTGTCCCGGTGGCAATATTATAGAAATAGATCGCAGATGTTGGGCAGGAGGAATCGCTGTCGCAATCGGTGTATGCGATATAATCCCCGTAAATTGCCGGGTTTGTGGCATAACTGGTATTGTCAGTTACCTGTGTCTCAATTCCCGATGTGAGATTATACAAATAAATAATACCATAATTTGCTGTCGGATCCTGATCCTGCCAGACAATCCGTTCGCTGGAAATTTTCGGCAGCCTATGGGAGAACCCGTTGTCATGTGTTGAAATGAGCGTTTCGATACCGGCTGCATGAGTTGTGGCGGAAAAAATTACACTTGTTATAACAAGAAAAAGCAAAATCCTGAGAACCGTTCTGGTTTCCCTTTCTATCATTCCGTCACCTGTTCAGATGTGCCGTTTGTAGTCCGTTAATATCCCTGTGCCCAGCTGATCATCGAGAAATAATTTTTGAAAGACCCTTCCTCAAGCCCGAAGATGGCGTCACCCGAGATTGCAAGATCGAGGCTGAGGGAAATTCTGACAGCAGCGCTTGTCGGGTACTGGGCGATTGTCCCAAATTTGAACTGCGCATCATTGTATTTCCATGTACTGTCAGGTGTCTGGGCCAGTTTCAGGAAATTGTTTACCGGGAAATCCCGGGCCGGATCCATGAGCCCGAACGTCGTCCTGAAGACAATATAATGTTTGCCGTCGGTTGAATCGAAAGTTCCAAGCACCGGGTAGCAGTGGTTGGCGACAATGGTCGTGCTGTCATACTGGATCCCGTTTGGATTGGAATTCTGGTCGTATTTTTTCGCGGGACTGAGATCCTCTGATGCATATGTCATTGCAACCAGCGGGTAACGGGTTTTGTTAAGCCCCTTTACATTGACATTTTCCGAGCAGAACCCCGCTTTAATAAAATTATACAGAGATCCACCGGTGGCACCGGCGGGTAACCCGCCAAGGGCATTAAACGCAGCAGATGTAGTGCTGTATGCAAAACAATTCAATCCTGTAAGGTGCACAAGACCCATCCCGGCATTTCCGCCCCACTGGACAGTAGTGAGATTCTTCAGATCGGAATACAGGGGGTCTTTGGTGGTCTCCATGAGATCCTTTAATGAGAGGGGCTGGCCTGGCGCGGAATTAAGCGAGAGGCCATTTACATACATACAGAATTTCCCATATGCACGTTCAAAAAGGGCCGGCCATATTTCGGTAATTTTGTCATTGGTGTTTGCCGATCCGGCACCATATGAGATCCGGTTTGCATCTGATGCAAGCAGGTTATTATCCTGCAGTACCTGCGGGCTCACTTTGACCTGTACTTGAGTACCCGCCGGATTTCCATATGCATCTGCGGGATTCAACTGAATGCCGTTCGTCGGATCTTTTGGCAGTTTAATTACATCAATTTTCGAATAATCCCAAAAATTGAAAGTATATTTTCCAAGGGCGTCCGGTCCTGTGATATTTTTCCTGATAAAATTACGGTTAACCCATGCGACAGATGCGAGTGCACCTATGAAAGGACAATTCCCATAGCACTGTCCCTGTACCGCTGTCGGCCAGCTCGGCATGGCAGCCGAGATTTTATCTGTAAATTTGTCTGAATAAAATACCATTGAAGGAGTCAGAGGTTTATATTCCGGGGATGGATTTTGAGGACAGGTCATGGGAAATCACCAGTAATTATTCCGGTGTTTGTTCTCCGCATGTACGACACAAGCTTCCTTTTTACGTTGCTGTCTTCAACATCTCTGTTCTTTTCTGTCATAACCGGTCAACTCCGTCATATTTTGATAACTTTCAATTAATACAATAAGCTTTATTTAATTGTTGTAATACCCATAAAGCATAAAAATTTTTCCAAACACGGTGATTTTAAGGAGATTTTATATCTGGGGTACTCTGTTGAAACGGACATGAACCGATCTGGTTCGCATCAGGGTCATGAAAATCGCGATAAGATTACGCGAGTTCCAGTATCACATCATTAATTATTCACATGGTTTTCACAGGAATCCTGGAAAAACATCAGAAACGCTCTTTGGGGGAATAAAACTCCCGCCAGTATACCAGATTTCAGGTAAGGATGAGATCCGCAAAGTAAAAGGGTCCTATTAGCGCAGTTTTACTGCTCCGACGTAAAATTTTTCAAAAGAAGCCAAAATCACGCGATTTAATTCCATTTCCGCAGGTTTTTGTGCGAATTCCGCAGTTTTTCGGGTACCCTAAAAAAATGCCGCATGGAAAAATCACCAGAATTAGTCCCGGATTGCCAAAATGGAGTCATTGTGCAAAACCATGTTTACATACAGGAACGATACTTTCCAAAAGACAGGTCTTTGACAAAGCGTCCTGGTTCTGGTGATGCCGGAGAAGGATTTCAACAGTACCGGTGCTTGGACTAGTTCCGGCATATCGTGTTTTTGAATGGATTTACAGATAAAAGATAGAATAATCGCTGTCAGTACCTGCATTTTATGTTTTTACTTTTCCCACCCGGCCGTTTTCAGTCTTTTTGTTGTCAGAAACATCACGGCGGTTCTTCTGGCAAGCGTTTCGTGATATACCATGCATGAATTGCAAGAAGAAGATAGATCGGGAAAAGCAGGCTGTACGTATCTGCCTCCCCCCGTATTTTAAAAAGCCAGACTGTCACGGTAATGTCGATCTGGAAGATCATGATCCCCCACCACTTCCCGATATACCCGTATCCGAGACCCGGCAGCAGGAAATTTAAAAATCCTGCAATCAGGGGATTTTTTTTAACATGCGGTCGTGAATAAAGTCCACGCGGGAGTTCAGATTGTGGTACGCCGCAGCGCTCTGCTGCAAACATGGCATTCCAGCGAACATCCCGGTCTTCATCGCCAAGCGACTGTATAAGTGCGGGGGCAGCAGCAGGTTCCGCTCTTTTGCTAAGCACCTTTATTGCATTTAACCGGATTTCCCTGTCTGGATCATCAAGAAGGAATACAAGGGGAGGAAGAGCCGATATGGATCGATCCTGTAATTTATCCCAGTCCTGAAATCCTGCGTAATACCATACGGCTTCATCAGGATCTGACGGGACATACCCGGTTTTTTTGAGGGATGCCGCCGCTCCGTACCGGACGTATTTATCACGATCCCTGAGTGCGGATACAAGTGAAGGAATGATCACCGGGTCGTCAAACTCTCCAAGTGCAATCGTGACCTGCCATCTGATCTCGCTGCCGGGATCATTGAGCATCTGGATAAGATGCGGCACGGAACGGCGATCTTTTATTTCCGCAAGAGCGCTGATTGCGCCAAGACGATAAAGGCGATTCTTTTTATTTTTTGCAGCTTCCAGTAAGGGGTCTGTGGCAATGGTCCCGAGTTTTCCCAGTGCATGGACTGCTGCTGTCTGGAGGTCCGGATTCGTGACTGCAAGTACGTGGATAAGCCCGTCCACATTTTTTTCCTGGATCATTGCAGGAATCTCGGATTTTGTCACATTCCCACCGGCTCGAAACATATCTCACACATCCTGTTCAGATATACGGACTGCCCATCCGTACGTATGGATCGCGAGCAGGGCGGTGATCGGGCTTGCAACCAGGTATGGTAAAAAAGGGCCTGTCATGAGCTGGGCAAGAACAATTATTGTCATATACGTCATAAACACCGGAAAACCCCACCACTTCCCGATGTAATTATACCCAAGGCCAAGGAACAGGAAATTCAGGAGCGCTGCAGCAACGGGGTCAGGACCCCGGCGTTTATGTCCGGCTGCAAAACGCGGCAGCTGGAGCATGGAAATGCCGCAGTTCATTGAAGCCCCTATCGCATTCCAGCGTAACCTGCTGTCAGAATCCTGGAGTGCATTCTGGCAGATTTGTTTTGCCGTTTTGTTTTTGGTATCTTTTAAGACCGACAGAATTGCCCGACGGGTATCAGCATCTCCCCCGGAGTAAATATCCATCAGGGGCCCGGTTGCATCGGAATCCATTGTTCGAATTGTGCCCCAGTCCTGGCATGCAATATAAAAATAAATGAGATCCGGTAATGTATCCGGAATACGGTTCAACCGGGCAAGTGCTTTTGCGGCACTGTAACGAATGTACCTGTTTTTATCACGAAGTCCCTTTAGGAGCACCGGCTCTGCATCTGTTCCTCCGGATTGCCCCAGTGTAATGAGTGCTGCCAGTCTTACTTCCGGAACTTTTTCATGCTCAAATATTTCGGCAAGGTGTGTGCCTGTATGCGGAAGGTTATTGTTGCCTAAAAAGTCGATTACACCGAGACGGACGCTGACTGTGCCAAAATGCAATGCATTTATGAGCGCAGGTAAAGCAGTATCCCCAAATGTGCTCAATGCATCTGCAGCTTGGGATCGTATCACAGGATCAGAATGTCCAAGGAGACTGACTAACCTGTAGGTATCACTCCGTTTTTTCAGACGATCAATATCTGCGTTCGCACATTTTAAAAACCACAAGTCTGCCATAGATAAAACAAATTATCTCCGGCAGAATATAATAAAAAGAAAAATATCAACCTTGCGGAGTGTTGTGAAAATGAGCGTTAGTGCGTCTTCTACAATACCCGCAAATCTGTAGGGTAAATTCAAAATCAGATGGAATAAGTTAGTCATACAATCTTTTTTAGGGATTGCAAGTGTTTTTTACATACCTTCAATTAAACGGATAGTCCTGAAGTAGTATCCAGTTTTGTTATCCATTCTATCTATCCGTCGTTTTTAAAAAACGGGCTTTGTTGAAACCCTTTTCATCCTTTGAAGTATTGACTGAATGATACATGGTGGCAATATCGGGGAATGAATTTGAGGGTTTCAACAGAGCCAAAAATCGGAAAAATCCCGGTAAAACACTTGAGAATTGTGATTTATATGAATTTTTCATAATTTGTATCTAAACAGGGTACAATTTCATTTGATAAAAAAAGGGAGGGTATTAGTCCTCCGTTACTTTATGGACCATAAAGTAATTTGATCCCGATGTCCCAGATGTCTGCCCGTCAGGATTGGTGATCAGGACATTCCATGTGCTCGCTGTCGTGGTATTGGGGATTGTAAATGTGCAGGTCAGCTGGGTTGCAGCGTTCCAGACAACCGATGTTGCCTCAATGTTTGATGAGCCGGAACGGGTCAGTTTGACTGTCGGGGTGGCAACAAAATTAGCCCCGGTAATTGTAGTGGTTACTGAGTTCCCGGCGTAGGCCTTATCCGGGTCCATACTCCTAAAGGAAGGCGCACGAGCTATTGTTGTAGTTACTGTTGTCGTCCTAGCAGTTGTTTCCCGGGTGGTAATGGTGGTTGTTCGCACGGTTGTCGGCGCTGCCGTGGGTATTGATGAGACCGACACATGAGTAACCTTTACGGCATATACTTTTTCCATGACCTTCCGTGATGCAGTTTCAGTGTCTGAATTTATCCGGTATCCCCATGAACCGTTGGAATTTTTATAGATGAATGCACGGGTATACGAATCTTTGGCAGAATCGTAGCTGATGATCAGCCACCCGGTTGCCGGGTTGCTGGATGAAGCAACAATATCCCCGGCAGTGTACAGCGGACCAATTGGCGTTGCCGTAGTAACCGTGCCTGTCGGCGCAGGTGCTGATGAACCTGAATCGCTGGAACAGCCCATAATAGCTACACTAATCAGAAGAAAAACACTCAAACTGATAAAAATTCTGGCCGATTTCTTCATGCATTACCATTATTGTGCAGGATATAAAAAATTGTTCGCAAAAAACGGATATTCCGGCAGCTTCGGGTTATTTACGGAATTTATTAAAGAAAAACCGATAAACAGGTTATTCCTAAAAAAAAGGATAAAAATTATGATTAACCGGGTTATTCTTCTTTCTTTTCCGGTTTCTTGTAGGTTTCAACGAGGGTTATGTCGGAGATGCCGTTTACAAGCTCAAAACCTTCATGGATGATACGGCCTCTCCAGAGCAGCCACCGGCGGTCGTAATTGATGCCGGGCGGGAGAGTAACTGTAGCCTTTTCGCTATCAAGGGTAACATCCATATCCTTTCCGGAATAGAGCCGGATGAGTCCCTTGAACTGTTCAAGCGGGTCCTTTACGATTTCTTCAATCTTGTAATGGTAGGTCAGTGTCTGACCTGCAAGCGGCGCGTTAAAATCAACGATAACCCGGGAGCCTATCACATCAACGACGACACCTTCACCATATTCCTCGACGTTGACCCGCGTTCCCCTGGTCGGCTTGTCCTTGAATTTATTCTTGGGGTAGGACTGGATTTTTTTCGGATCGCGCTCGCCGAACGCCTTTTCCGGTAGAACCGTCACATCGGCTTCTGTGCCGGCGTCCTTTCCGACAAGATCTTCATCAAGACCGATGATTACGTGTTTTTGTCCGACACAGATGGTTACCGGTCCATAGATTGCCGACGTGCTGCGGATGTTTGCAGCCTTTGCAGCATCTTCATCGGTTGTGTCAAAAACCATACCGTTTGCACTGCCGGTATAACTGAGTTTAACAAAATCTCCTTCGTGTATTGCCATAATTCACCTGAGACTATATTAAATCGCAATAAGGACAGATAAAAGTGTGGCACGACAATGCTTGAAATTGAACTTAAAGTAAAGGTGGATTCTCTCGATCCGATACGGCAGACTTTGAAGAATAAAAACGCGGAATTTTTGGGGAGACAACATGAACACGATATCTATTATAACGCTCCGCACCGTGACTTTGGTACAACTGATGAAGCTATGCGGGTTCGGTATACCGATGGTCCTGCACTTGTTACCTACAAAGGAAGGAAACTCCGCGAATATGGCCTGAAGGCACGCGAAGAGCTCAACACGACCGTTGAATCCGGAGAAGTATTCGAACAGATCCTTGACCGGCTTGGTTTTACAAAAACCGCTGAAGTAAACAAGTGGCGGGAAAACTACCGTCTTTGCAATGCTTCTTTTGCTCTCGACCAGGTTGACCGTCTTGGAACCTTTGTTGAAATCGAGATCATGGCAGAAACAAACGGTTCAGATGCCGCCTGCCAGATTCAGAAAATTGCAAAAGAGATGGGAATTTCGGGCGAGCCAATCCTCGCCTCGTATCTTGAACTGCTTCTGTCTACACAGTGAGCAGTTCAACTTTTATGTCTTTTGCCTCGTTCCCGAAGTGGAGCATGGCACAGTAGCCATCCATTGCTGCACCGGGGTTGACAATTTTCACTCCGTCAACATCCTTGACGCCGCGCTGCTCGTGAATGTGAGCGCAGCATACCAGATCGAAGTTCTTGATATGGCGGCGGACACTCTGGCTGCCTACATGTTCGCCTTTGATAAGGTCGAGCGTATCGTAGGGCGGTGCGTGGGAGATAAGGATGTTGTGAACAGCCTTTTCCATTTTTGCCGTTGCAGCCGTCAACAGGTCATCGATCTGTTTGTCGGTCAGCTCAAATGGCGTATTGAATGGAGTCGGGTTTGAGCCCCCGACACCAACAAGCGACATTTTCCCCAGGTTCATCTGTGAACCATGGAGGCAGACAGCATCCGAATGTTCAAGCGTATCGAGGATCTCTTTTGGATCACAGTTGCCTGGTACCGCAAAACAGGGTACATCAATACGTGAGAGCACGTCGTCAACAGCGTCCACAGGACCCATATTGGTAAGATCGCCGGCAATAAATACAGCTTCCGGATTCAGTTCCAGAAATGAATCAATTTTACCGAATTGACCATGGAGATCTGCTATCAAAAGCACATCTTTCATACTATGTTATTTCGAATGCCGTCTAAAAAATCTTACCGCAGGTTCATTCCACGAACCCGTCAGTTGTCCGCCGAGAGCAAGATTGCCGCAGACTTTTTCTGTCTCTAAAAGAAGTGATCGCGCATATGTCCCGGCAAGAGGCGTTCCGGGAAGCGGAATAAACCGGTGAGCGTGAATTTTTCCAATTCGTGCAAGTTGCCGTATGGCATTAACAGTCTGTTTCTGTTCATCATCGGTTTCAAACGGAAAACCGACAATGAAATCAATAACCGGAGTAATGCCGGCGTCATGGCAGAGTTCCGCTGCACGTATGGCCTCAGCGATTGTGTGTCCCCGATTCAGCCGGGTAAGGACATTGTCGCTTCCCGACTGGGCGCCAAAATGCAGTTTTGTGTTAGTACAGTAATCGGTAATCAGGGCAAGTGACTCTTCACAAATAAATTCCGGCCTGACTTCGCTTGGGAAAGTCCCGAAATAGATTTCATGTTCCAGTTTTTGAAGAAGATGCCGAATCTTGTCAAACCTCGGGTGGATCCCGTCTGAACCGTATGCAAATGCATTCGGCGTAACAAACCGGGCCTGCACATGCCGGTTTGCGTAGCGGGCGATTTCATCGATCGAGCGGTGCCGCATGCAATGTCCGAATATCTGGGGTGTCTGGCAATATCCGCAGCCAAACGGACAACCGCGTGAGATCTCGACATATCCCTTCACTTCAGAAAACGGGGGATATGCGTCAAGCCGGATACAGTTTTTCGCAGGTTCATACCAGTCACGGGTTGCCACCCCGGGGATATGGGCGTCGTTTCCGGATTCTATCGCGGATAGCAGAGAAGGAAGTGTATGTTCTCCTTCGCCAACAATAACGTAATCTGCATACGTTGCCACATCCTGCCAGCAGGCAGTCGCATGCGGCCCTCCTGCGATAGTGATGCATTCCGCATCCGCAATCTCATCACGGTAGAAACTCTCATTTATTGAATTTAAGGAATAACAGGTAATCTCCTGTTCCGGTCGTGTGACGGTATTCAGGTGCCACCCGGATTCTTCACAGGCTGCACATAAAACCGCAAAAGAATTCCGTGCAGCGGAAATATCCCGCCAGTTTACCTGCATAGTCTGTATTTGTCGTTGCCTTAGATTAAAAAAAGATAACGGGTTTGATTTTTATGCCCGTGTGCGGTACTCACGGAGGACATCTACAATCTTGTAGGTCTGACCGTTGTTCATCGTGACAGACACAAGAACGCGGTCGGCTTGACCGGTCTGGGATCCACTGCCTCGTGTCCCGTCAAGTTTTATAGAATCTCCTTTGTTGGAACCAACCGTTGTCTTCTGGGTCGATCCGTCCGCCCGGATAAGTGTAACATCGATCTTCTTGACATTGACCTGTCCACGGCCTCCATCGAAGGTTACCGGAATCTTGCCCAGATAATCTTTTTCGCCAACGGTCACGGTCACGACAATGTTTTCCGGCATTACATCCGTGGGACCTGTCGTGAGGCCGGATGTTGTCGTGCCGGAAGAACCTGATGGCGTCCCGGAGGTCGTGGCAGCTGACTGCGAACTGGTGCAGCCGGCAACAGCAATTACACAACAAACAAGGAAAGTAACTACAATATAAGCGCTGTTTTTCATATCATAATTGAGATGTCGTCTTATTTGTTCGTTACGATTTCATACCCCGTAGTCAGGGCCCCCATAGACGGTGTCATTCATTCCCGCATTCTCATGCACAGTCTTAAAAGATCCGGATTTTAGGAACGCTGCTATCCGGGTTTTCTCTTCTTTGTATCCCGACGTTTTTTTCAACAACTGTGTATGGTCTGAAATTACGTCATATTACCAATCAAAGATTTGTCCCCTTATTTTGCATATAGCCAACAATGCACATCTTATACGGAATTACAGTGATCCATCGTATTCCATTGTCCCGCAACTGCCGTCTATGGCGACCCGTGTCCCGTTCTTCAAACGGTCAAGTGGAATATCGGGTCGATCAATCATGGGTATATTTCCGATAATTGCACCAGTGGCAATGATGGGTTCTGCTTCGGTATTGACAATGGCTGCCGGAGCGTGACCGTTCCGGGAAAGAGCATAGAGCACATATGAACCAACTGTCGAACCCTTGCCGTACGGGAATGCGAGAACTGTACCGGCAACTGACGATCCTTCAAGGGGGTGACCTTTTTCCACGATTACTCCGGTTTCAGGATCAACGCCAGATAAAAAAGATATAGGAGCAGGACTTACTAGCAATCTGCCCGAACCTTTCCCTCCGGAAATGCTGCGACCTCTGATTATCAAAATCACACCACATAAATGGTTGAAGATGCAGATATATGAGTAATATGGAAGAGACCTCGGTTGATAACGCGGCGCCTCAAAGCGAACTCAAATACCAGATCCAGATAAACGAGCTTGAGGCAGCGCTCCTGGAACAGAAGGTCAGAGCCGAAGATCTCCAGAAAGAAAATGCGCAGCTGAAACGGGAAAACAACCAGTTAAAGCGTATGCCGCTCTTTGTCGCGGTTGTCGTTGATATTCTGGAGAATAACGAGATATATCTCCGCCAGCAGGGAAACAATCAGGAATACATCACCCACGCTTCTGATGAAATCCGGCCGTTATTAAAAGCCGGAACAAAAGTTGCGGTCAACAACGCGCTCTCAATTGTCAAAGTGATTGGGAACGTTTACGATTCCCGCGTCCGTGTTATGGAACTTGTGGAGTCCCCCGAGATTACTTATGCGCAAATCGGGGGTCTTTCCGACGAGATCAAGGAAGTACGGGAAGCTGTTGAGTATCCTCTTACAAAACCTGAGATCTTCCGGCGGGTCGGGGTCGAACCCCCGAAAGGGATCCTTCTTTACGGCTCACCGGGTACCGGAAAGACGCTGATTGCAAAAGCGGTTGCCCACGAAGCAAAAGCTTCGTTTATCCGTATGTCCGGAAGCGAGCTTGTCCACAAGTTTATCGGGGAAGGGGCGGGACTTGTCCGCGAACTTTTCACGCTCGCACGTGAAAAAGCACCAGCGATTGTCTTCATTGATGAGATCGATGCGGTTGGAAGCATGCGGACAAACGACGGGACTAGCGGAAGCGCTGAGGTACAGCGTACACTCATGCAGCTTCTCGCCGAGATGGATGGTTTTGACAACCGCGGAGAGATCCGGATTATGGCTGCCACAAACCGGGTGGATATGCTTGATCCGGCCCTTCTGCGGCCCGGCAGGTTTGACCGGTTGATCAAGATCCCCCTGCCCGACATGACAGCCCGGCTTGATATATTAAAGATCCACTCCGGGAAAATGCATCTTGGTGATGTGAACCTCGATGTCATTGCGACCATGACCGAGGCCGCTACCGGGGCAGAACTCCAGGCAATCTGCCGTGAAGCTGGTATGATGGCGGTACGTCGTGATGCACCGACCGTCGAAATGCTGGATTTCCTTGCCGCCGTTCGTAAAGTCAAGGCCGACACGATAACGGATACCCGGATGTATACCTGATTTTTGAGGGCGGCCAGCAGGAACAACGGAGTGCCCGAATGAATATTCTGTTGATCCAGCGGGACGGGATCGATCTTCACCATACCCTTTTTGCATCCGAGACCAGTCGTCTCGCTCTCCGTTTTTATCACCCAAAAAAGGTCCCTTCCGGCGTGTATATTACCGTTGCAACGCTTGGAAGTGCCCTCTCGCTTGTGTCGGAACTGCGCTGGTATATCCGGCGGTATGTTCGGGAGACGCTTTTTGAAGTCGAAAAAGGGATCTTCTGTACACAGACACTTGCGCAGGATATCTATTATGAACGCACGGCAAAGATCGAAAAACCGTGGGCGTTCCGCAGGCTGTATGGTTTTTCCCATGGAAGACTGACAAAACGGCTGGTAATGGGACAAGGATCCTGTGCGGAGGATTATTCCGGGGACCTCACCGGCTCTGATACCACCGTCGAAGTCTGGTGCACAGAAGACGAGGTCGAAGATATCGGCGAGCCAATCCCGTTAGAAGAAGCCGGGGAAATCCCCGGTGCCAAAACCGATGGTGACCAGTAAATTCCTTTCTGGGAAGTTATTTGGTTAAAAAAATTATGCAAACATCCTGCCTTCCACATCGGAAGGCCTGTGACTGAAGTCAAGACGCACTTTTTCAATCGCACAAAGGAAGTCTTCGCGGGTAATGGCATCCCGCTCTTTTCTTATTGCATACATCCCGGCTTCCATACAGATCGCCCGGAGATCTGCACCGTTCTTCCCTTCGGTCAGGTTTGCAATTTCCGAAAGACTGACCGAATCTTCCATGGCGAGGTTTCTGGTGTGTACTTTTAAGATGGAAAGCCGGCCTTCTTCATCCGGCAGCGGGATCTCGATTATCCGGTCAAAACGTCCGGGACGCAGGAGTGCTTTGTCAAGGATGTCGATACGGTTTGTCGCACCGATAATTTTTACATCACCCCTGTTCTCAAATCCGTCCATGCCCGCCAGCAACTGCATAAGGGTCCGCTGGACTTCACGATCTCCCGAAGTGTTTGCCTCGGTCCGCGATGCGCCCACAGCATCAATTTCATCGATAAAGATAATCGTCGGTGCTTTTTTCTTTGCAAGGTCAAAGAGCTCGCGGACAAGCCGTGCCCCTTCCCCGATATATTTCTGGACAAGTTCGCTTCCGACAACTCTCATGAAATGTGCGTTTGTCTCATGGGCTACCGCTTTTGCAAGCAGCGTCTTTCCAGTCCCGGGGGGTCCATAGAGCAGGACCCCTTTTGGCGGTTCGACCCCGATCCGGGTGAAAAGTTCAGGGCGCTTGAGCGGAAGCTCGACTGCCTCGCGGATCTCGTTTATCTGGTCTTTTAAACCTCCGATGTCCGAGTAACTCTCGGTCGGGGAGTCTACCAGCTCCATTCCATATACCTGTGAATCAAAAGAACTGGGCAGCAGTTCGACGATGGCAAGTGACTGCTGATTTAACGTGCAACGAGTCCCGGCCTTTAAATCTTCCGGGTTGATACTTGGCGAACACCTGACCAGAAACCTGGGCCCGGCGCTGCTCCTGACAATAACACGGGATGAATCGATAACGTCAACAACAGTCCCGATAATAAGCGGCGGGCTCCTGAGTTGTTCGCTCTCGCTTTTGAGTTTGCGGACCTCCCGCTCGTAACGGATCTTCTGGGTCTCGATATACCGCTTGTCGGCTTCAACCTGCCGCAGCTGTTCCCTGAGTTCCAGATTGCGTGACTCAAGGCCGCTTATCCGGTCAAGCATCTGCGTTTCCAGTTCGTGCTTGTCATTTTCGATCTGCTGGAGCTGGTCACGCAACTGTTCACTAAGCGTCCGATACAGTCTGCACAATTCTTCCGGACTCTGCGGCTCGGCTGTATCGTGAAGAATATCGGCCATCCGTTCCTCAAATAGGTATATAGGGAAATCTGCATATAAAGTGTTTGTGAGATTATGCAATGCGAAATGTGTGGTGAAACGATTCGCGGTGTCCCGAAGGTAATCCGTGTGGAGGGGGCGGAGCTTCAGGTCTGCAACCGGTGCGGAAAATTTGGTACCGAAGTGCAGCAGCCCCGTCGTCTGGATATCATGCGGCCGGCTGCCCGGACGGTGACGGGAACCCGCACGCCTGTGACGGCAGTTCCCGCACAACGTAAACGGGACATGTTCGATTATATGGAAGGCGAGATCGTTGATGATTATGCGGACAGGATCAAAAACGCCCGCCTGGAAAAGGGACTTTCCCAGAAAGATCTTGCCCTGCAGATGATGGTCCGGGAACTCTTAATCAAAAAGATTGAGAAGGGAGAATTAATCCCGGAAGAAGAGGTAAGAAAGAAACTTGAAAAGGTACTTGGCATCAAGCTTGTCGATGTGCTTACAATCGACGCAGAGAGTAAAGCCCAGGCTAAGATCTCCCAGACGCTCGGCGACCTGACCGTGATCAGAAAAGCAAAGAAATAACTGTTATTATTTTTTTAGTAACCTTTTTTAAAGGATTATTATTCCCTTTCTGGAATCTTGTTTTTCCCGACGGGATAGTCTGGTACTTTTATAAGGGAACTGACCGGCATTTTCATTTTCTTGCATTCGGGTGTTGTAAAACGCTTTTTTATTACATAACCTGGTTAAAAACGGATCTTTCCTGAAATATAAACGGTACAATATTACGATACATTTCGTGATGCTTTTATGCCGGGAATCTTCATTAACTAATTAAAAATTAAATTGGTAGTATTCCGGGTCACAAATTACCATGATTTCTGTTTTATATGTTGATGACGAGCCGACCCTGCTTGAAGTAGGCAAAATCTTCCTTGAACGAAAGGGAGAGTTCAGCGTTGACACAATATCATCAGTCCCGGAAGCTCTCACAAGGCTTGACACAAAAAAATATGATGCTATTATTTCTGATTACCAGATGCCGGGAATAGATGGTATCAGTTTTTTGAAAAAAGTAAGGAATTCCGGAAATACAATGCCTTTCATTCTTTTTAGCGGACGTGGACGGGAAGAAGTGGTGATCCAGGCCCTGAATGAAGGCGCTGATTTCTATATCCAGAAAGGCGGTGAACCGTTATCCCAGTTTATGGAGCTTGCAAACCAGGTCCGCCAGGCTGTCCGGCAAAGGCAGGCACAGGCGGGGATCCGGTATCTTGAGCGCCGTGAAGCGGATATCCTGAATTTTCTCCCGGACGCAACATTTGCAATCGATAAATCAGGTATGGTTATTTCCTGGAACAAGGCGATGGAGGAACTGACCGGCATAAAATCGTCTGAAATCATTGGGAAAAACAATTTTGAATATGGCGTTGTGTTGTATCACGAACGGCGGCCGATGCTTATTGACATCATCCTTACTCCCGATGCAAAGTTCGAGAGGGAACGGTATCTGTATACTCTCCATGATAATAAGATGGTGACTGGAGAGGCTGTCTACCAAAGGCCTAATTGTACTACCGGTTATCTCTGGGGAAAAGCAACCCGTCTTTTTGATGAGAGCGGGAACATCGTCGGCGCTATCGAGTCCATGCGTGATATATCAGAACACAGGGTAAAGGAAATAGAACTCCAGAATGCGTACAACCAGATCGCTTCTGCTGATGTCAGGCTTCGCACGCAGTTTGACGAACTGAAACACAGCCAACAAAAGCTTCTGGACAACGAAGAAAATTTTAAAATGTTTGTAGAAACCGCTCCTGATGCCCTGTATATATCTATTGGCGAGCGTTTTGTTTATGTCAACCCGGCCATGATCCGGTTAATGGGAGCAGATTCTGCTGATCAACTGTTGGGAATGTCTGTTTACGATCGGGTTCACCCGTCCTTTCATCAAATGGTCAGACAATGTATACACAAGGTGATAACCGAGCATATGCCCGCAGGACATATGGACATTGTATGCCTGAAAATGGATGGCACCCCTATTGAAGTAGAGTCCTCCGTTGCGACGTTCCAATATCAGGGCAAATTTGCCGGTCTTGTTTTTCTTCGTGACATAACATTCCGGAAGCAGACTGAAAACCAGCTCAGGGAAAAAGAGGAACAGTACCGGAGGATAGTTGAAACCACAGATGAAGGCATTATCCAGATTGACACAAATCACGATATTGTCTATGTCAACAGACGGATGGCTGAAATGCACGGCTGCACACCGGAAGAGATGATTGGCAAAAATATCAGTTCTTTCATGGTAACTGACGATGTTTCCGCCAATGCTTCACGGGATCAGGAACGTCGGCTGGGAAAAAGCGGCCGGTATGAGCGCCGGTATGTGACAAAAGAAGGTGCTATCAGGTGGATGCAGATATCGGCAACCGCTCTTAATGATACGGACGGATCATTCCGGGGCTCCTTTGCGATGTGCTACGATATTACTGATAAAAAGACATCCGAAATAGAGATTGCCCGCAAAAATGCAGATCTCGAGGAAGCCTACAAGCGGCTGACAGCAGCGGAAGAAGAACTCCGTCAGAAGTATGGCGAACTGGAACAAAACCAGAAACTGCTTGAAGACAGTGAAAGAAAGTACCGGAATGTAGTTGAAGACCAGACTGAATTTATCTGCCGGTTTTTACCGGATGGCACACACGTTTTTGTCAACGAAGCTTATTGCCGGTATTTCGGCATGACGCATGACGAAATTATTGGTTATCGGTTCCGGCCAAAGGTCCCGGAAGATGACCGGCAGCGTCTGGCAGGTTTCTTTGCAGCACTTAATCAGGCTCATCCCCACGGCACTGTCGAATACCGGATCATTTTGCCCGATGGTTCAGTACGGTGGCATCGGTGGGGTGTCCGTGCAATCTTCGATACATCCGGCACAATCATTGAGTACCTGTCGGTAGGCCGGGATATTAACGACGAAATGGCAACAAAGGCAGCACTGGAGGAAAGCGAAAACCGGTTCCGTGAGAATTACCTGAACAATCCGCTTGCAATTTTTACGTGGCAGCGTAAAAACGATGATTTTGTCCTTGTCCATTGTAACAAAGCGGCCGAAATCCTTACCGGCGGGAAATCAAAAGAATATGTAGGGATACGTGCGTCCGATCTTTATGCTGACCGTACGGAAGTCATGTCTGATATACGGCAGTGTTATTATGGCCATGCAATCATTTCAAAGGATATCCTGTCAGAAAATTTCCTGCCCGGGCGGCATATCCGTATCACCGCGGCATATGTCCCGCCGGACTTTATTATGGTCCATATGGATGACGTCACCGAACACTGGCTGGCGGAAAAAGCCCTTGCCGATAACCAGCGGATGCTTGACGCCCTCCTGCATAACCTGCCGGGGATGGTCTACCGGTGCCGTAATGATCGTGACTGGACCATGGAGTTTGTCAGTGATGGTTGTAAAAAACTGACAGGATATGATCCGGACGACCTGGTTAATAACCACCTTGTTTCATATGGATCCCTTATTGTCCCGGAAGACCGGCAGCACGTTTATGATGATATCCGGACAGGCATTGAAAACAGGCAGCCTTTCGAGATAGAGTACAGGATCCTTGATAAGTCCGGCCAGCTCCGGTGGGTATGGGAACAGGGACGGGGTGTTTTTAATGCCCAAAACGAGTTTGTTGCTATCGAGGGACATATTTTCAATTACACCGAACACAAAGAGACAATCGAAGCACTCAGCCAGGCAAACAAAAAGCTCAACCTTCTCTACAGCATAACAAGGCACGATATCAATAACCAGCTTCTCGCACTGAACGGTTTTACCGAATTACTTCATGAAAAAGCTCAGGATCCGGCGCTTGAGTATTATTTTACCTGGATCTCGCAGTCAATTGCCCGTATTTCCGTTATGATCCGGTTCACCAAAGAATACGAGGCGATTGGCGTTATTTCACCTGCATGGCAGGACATATATTCGGTTATAAACACTGCAATAATCCAGGCTCCTCATGGCAGTATCCATGTAAAAAATGATCTTGTCGCAGGCACAGAAGTGTATGCCGACCCCATGATTGTCAAAGTTTTCTATAACCTGATGGATAATACAGTCCGTCATGCCGGAACTGTGACTATGATCCGGTTTTATTTGGAAATCCATAACGGCGATAATGTTCTTGTGTATGAAGATGACGGTGCCGGTATCCCTGTTGTCGATAAAGAGAATATTTTCAATCGTAATTTTGGGAAGAACTCGGGACTAGGACTGTTTATTGCCCGTGAGATCCTGTCAATTACCGGTATTACCATAAAAGAGACCGGAGTACCCGGGAAAGGAGCACGTTTTGAGATGATCCTTCCTCATGGTGTGTATCGGTTGTCAGGTAATCCGTAAGGAACAGGTTTTGCGGGAGGTACTGATGATATTTCAGTCAATCCGGCTGCGGGTTGTACATTGACCCGTCTTTTCCGGCCAGATCCGAAAATCAGCGTCGGCAGATCCCTGAAATATTGTGCGGTCATTTCTTTACAATGAGTTTATGCGCATCTTTATCGACTTTGTATGATTTTGGGCGTTCGAGCAGGTCAAGCGCATTGATCTTCATATCGATAAGTTCGGAGTAATTGAACGATTCAAATGTCTTGTCCCCTTTTTCTTCCCAGAAAACAACTATCCCGTTTTCCATTTTCCTGCTGCTTACAATATCGTGCATATTATCCGATCCGGAATGAAAGGTAATGAATGTTCCTGAATTTATAAAAATAAAACAAATGGTGCGCACATCTGCGGATGCGAATACGTCCCTGGCAGAAACCTGAATTTTTATTATCCTTCATACCAGGGGGAATCTTTTCTGTGATTGTTGCCGATCCCAATTCCGGCTGGCTTTTCCCGTACTCCCTTTTACAATTTTTTTCTGTGCCGTACTCCGTTTTGACAGGGACAAAAAGGATTTATCCGTTCAACAGTGCTTCTGTGCCACCATCTCTACCTCAACCCTGGCGCTTTTTGGCAAACCTGCTACCAGGATGGCTGCCCGTGACGGGTAGGTGCCGTTAAAGGAAGCCGCATAGATCCTGTTTATCGTGTCCCAGTCGTTCATGTCTGTGAAATAGATCCGGGTCTGGACAACGTCATCAAAGCCCAGACCGGATGCCTGCAGGACTGCCCCGAGATTTTTCATTACCTGCGTCATCTGACCATCAGCGGTACCGGAGGTGAGATTACCGGTTGCGGGATCAATCCCAATCTGACCAGAAAGGAATACGAAATCTCCGGATTCAACAGCCTGGTTGTAGGGCCCTATGGGTTTCGGGGAGTTTTCTGAAAATACTGCCTGTTTTATGGGATGTACCTGCCAGGGCAGGATTATTCCGGTAAGTATGGCCCCGGCAAGAATGCCGCAGACAAACACCAGGATGATTACCGGGATGTTCTTATTGACGGTCATACAGAATGCTTAATCTGGATTTTGTAAAAGACTTGCCGTGTCTGACAGATCGCCGGGAATCTTTTGTCATCCTTACAACCGGAACCCCGGGACCGTATCGAAGACTTACAGGTACAGCCGGGTAAAAAGCAGAATGAATTCTGCTGCACGTTCTGTCGCGGTATAGTGAGTCTGTTTATTGTCCTGCATCTTTGCGGGATATCCTTTCCTGACCTGGAATTCCAGATATTCCTGCCCGGTCTTTTTTTATCCTCCGATCTTTTTTAATGCGTCCTCAACGGCCCGGCACATATCCATATCCGGGATGTGCAGCAGCTTCATGAGCGGTGTCACTGCTTTCCGGTTGCCGATTTCTCCCAGTGCCCAGATCGCCGCATCACGAACAATGGGGGAATGGTCAAGCAGGGGAATAAGTGCCCCGACAGCTTCCGGTGCCCGATGGTTTCCAAGGATGAGTGCTATCCGCCAGGCAGTCCCGTCGCTGGAACCGGCTAATGAATCAATGAGAAATAAAACCGAACCGGTATTAGGATCTGACAGGGCCTCGAATGCCGCACTGCGCACAGCCCGGTCATCATTTTCAAGAGCCCGGATAAGAAGCCCGATATTTTCCCTGTCCGGGGACTTTGCAAGGTTTTCAATAATCCCCAGCCGGACCAGGCGTGGAGAATGGCAGAGATCAGAGGCCCACTGATCGCGGAGTGCCGGGTTTGTCGGGGTAATGCTGTTTGCCGGTAATTCCGGAGACGCAGCTTTTTTTGAGGGGGTTACTGGTGGAGCCGGATCAGCAAGCCCGAGAGCTTCAGTCCAACAGGTAACCGCCCAGAGTGCCACTTCGTGGGAAAATCCCAGTTCGTCTTCCAGCCGCTTTGCAAGGAACCCTTCGGTAAGCGAAAGAGGAAGCGTGTGACGGGGGGTCAGCAAATCGTCGGTCACATGCTGTCGGATGGCATTTGTGAGCACAAAGATCTCGCGACTGCATCCGGAACAGGTGTCACGGAGAAGCCCTTCACACCTGCCCGGGTCATGGGCAACCGATACGCCATACTGCGAGACAAGACGTGACAGAGTGACGCGGGCAGAATCGTTCATGGGTGCTCCTGTAACGGCGGCATAATGGTACAGCATACGCCGTCAATGGTTATGGAAGTATTCGGGTTTAAGGGGAGTGCCCGGCCTGAAGGCACATCTACCGTTGTACCATCGGGAAAAACGGCTTTCCAGGATACAGGAGAAAGGTTCCGGATTCCTGCTGCACCGGGAATGGAAGGGTGGGGAACGACCCGGCCGATTTCCTGCGATCCGTCATCAGCAGCGGCTGTCGGGGCAATATGGCGGGATTGCAGGACTGTACCGGGAGTAAGTGTCAGGCGGGTATTCCCGCCAGGCCGCTCTATAAGAAGGAAGGGTGGCGGAGCAATTATCCGCTTACAATGCCAGCAGGAAACCCCCGATCCTGTAATACATGCAAAATTCTCGGCATGGCAGTGCGGGCAGGACACCATGCGGTCTTTGAGTGAAAGAAAGAGGTTCTGCCATTCACCTTCAGTTACCCGCCGTACGGGATTTTTAAGACCCTCGGTAAACGCCCGGATAAACATTGCTTTCAGTTCGGGAGGGCAGAGCTTCCAGCGCTCCCGTGCGATGGAATAGTCCGGGTCCTGCGGGAGCCGGTTTGCCGGGTTGTCCGGATCGAAGACAAATACCGGCGAGGTCCCGTAGACCTGTTTTTTTGCCGGGATGTCCCAGCAGTGGTACTGGTATTCCATTTCGCCGTGGAACGGGTGGTGCCAGACCCAGACATAAAACAGGAGGACGGCAAGGGCATGGAGGTCGGTTTCCGTGGATGGATCGCTCTCACCCCGGATCAGTTCCGGGGCCATGTATTCCATCGTGCCCCAGACCTGGCACCGCGACTGGCGGTTAATGCCCACGTTATCGTTGTCACAGATCAGGACGTCGCCGTTTTTCGGGTCAAACATCAGGTTTCCCGCCGAAATGTCCCGGTAACAATGGCCCGACAGATGGAGCGCCCGGTAACTGTTGGCGAGCTGGTAGGAAATCTCGCAGAGTGCAGCAAGTCCCGGGACGGGTTTTAGGTGCGCCCAGACTTCGCCAAGCTCGGCAAACCGTTGCGTGTCGATCCGTGCCATCAGGTAGCCGAACTGTTTAATCCCCTCGGCTGTGACAAGGTCGAGCGGCCAGATAAAACGTTTTCCGGCAGCCCCGTAAGGTGGGCCGGTCCTCACGAGATACGCGATTGCCGTCCGCTGGTCCGGTGTAGCCTGCTCGGGTTTATACCATTTGACGGTGCGGTAACCATCCGGGCCTTCTACAAGGTATACCTCGCCCTGCGTGCCTTCCCCGATTTTTCGTATGACGTGCAGTGTCGTCCCGATCTGTTCGGCATGGAGGACCTGTCCAACCGCAAGTGGCATATCTACCATCCCTCACTGGCCGATACCGGTGTTTTTGTTTCCCGCCCGGGTGCATTCTGCCGGGTGTCTTCCGGGTTGATACAGGCCCATACAAGTGTCATGTCATCACCGCTTGCAATATCCGAATAACGGTCAAGCCAGCCGCCCATTGCAGAAGCTACCGATTCCATCCCGTAGGTGCGTATACGGTCAACGAGGCTGTGGACAAAGACAGAAAACTCCTCGCTTTCCGCCCCGTTAAACGAATCTGAGATCCCGTCGGTTGCAGCGAGCAGGACACCACCATTCGCCCTGTCAAGCGTTGCCGTCCTCCAGAGCAGGTGGGCGTCCGGAGACGAAAGCGAGCGGGTCTCGTTTCCGGCAATTACCGGGTCACGGGGGAGCGGGAACTCAAGGCTGCCATCCGGCCTGACGAGCAAAAGATCACCATCGCCGATCTGGCCGACAAGGATACTGTCTTTTACTACAAGTGCAGCGATAAGTGTCGTCCCGTACCGGGTAAATGTGAGGTCCTGCCCGGCAGCGGGGGAGACCGGGGCAGGAGGAAGCATCCGCCGGCCTGCATCCTGGACAACCAGTTCCCTCCAGCGCCGGGTAGCCCTGCGGGGAAGATCGGTCTTAAAACCTGCCCGGAACTGCTGGCGGGGGATATTCCCGTCCGCATACGAACGGTGGAACGCAACAAGTTCACTTACCGCAGCATCTACTGCAAGAGCAGCCCCGGTCCGGCTCTGGTCATGTCTTGGATCGCCATGACCATCAGCAACAGCACACGCAATGCAGGGTTCTGCACCATACGACCCGCTCCAGAGTGCAAAAGCATCTTCACAGGGCTGGCCTCTCCGAATATGGGAGGCCCCGGTCCGGCTGCACCCAAATACCCACCCAAGACTCGTTTCACAAGTACAGGTGAACTCTTCCGGAGACGGCATGGTATGTTCAGAACAAATCCGTGTTGGACGTGATCATCTGTGGCGGAGATTCAAGAGAGACATTGGATGTCTCTTCGGCTGCCGGCGATTCCCTGCTCCGGCCACGGGATGAGGCCACCGATGCGCTGACCGAAGCCCACTTGATATACGCGACCAGTTCCTCGGGAGAATGCGCCTTTAAGAGGCCGACTGATTCCTGGTTTGTGAACTTGAGCAGTTCGGGGGCATTATAATCCGATTCGTCCCCTATTGCGATAGCAAGCCTGACTGCCTTGATACCCCACGGGAGTTTTCCGAGGTCCGCAATTGCACCATCGTATTCTTCGCGGGGATCGGTACAGAAACCATCGGAGATAAGGATGCAGACCGGCGGAAGACCCCGGCGTGGCATGCGTTCGATGGTAAGTTCACCGGCAAGGAGCCGGAGCGCTTTTGCTGTTGCAGTAAGGCCGCTTGTTTCGAGTTCCGGCCAGACAAAATCATCAAGGGGTACCGAATCAGGACCGACATGCCAGCTTGCATCGTCCGAGAATTTTATCGCTCTCATCCGGATATCGACTTGCGGGTATGCTGCAACCGCTTTCTGGATTTCGGGAAGTGCTTCACGGATGGCCTGGTTGAGTGTTGCGATCTTTTTTCCCCGCATTGAGTCAGAGCAGTCGGCAAGCCAGAAAAAGTGCAGTTGTTTGCGTGCTACCTGACCGTCAGGAATCGGTATGGTATCTTCGATATTAATCCCCCCCTTTCGCACTAATAACACAATCTATCAGGAAACAATATAAGGTAACCGGTTTACGGCATGATACAACCGTAATTCAGTCACGGTTTACAAGGTGTTTACAAAAAAAGGGAATATTATCCGTTTACTGGGCAGGGACAGAACTCTTAATCATGGCCTTCACCGGTTCGGGCAGGTTCATACCGTCAACGACCGATGGAAGGATGCTCATGATCACTTTCTGGCCCTGTGATGTGGCTGCAAAATTTTTAAGTAGTGTCATTCCGTCAGGGGTTGCAAGAAAATTCTTTACTGCGGTCTGACCTTCAGGTGTGGAGATGAAACCGGCAACCGAGCCGCCGATTCCGCCCAGATTTCCAAAATCCATAATTTTTCACGTCCTTGTAAT
>DAOQAA010000013.1:0-45126 GCA_035353675.1 Methanoregula sp.
TTTTGAAGGCCGGCATGAACAAGGATGAGGCAAAGAGCGTCAAGCATATCAAGGGCACGAACATGCTCATCGATATGACCAAGGGTATCCAGTACCTCAACGAAACGATGGAACTTATCATCGAAGGTATCAACGAGGCACTCGCCGGCGGCCCGCTTGCCGATGAGCCGGTCCAGAACCTCAAGATGACCCTTGTCGATGTGAAGCTGCACGAAGATGCAATCCACCGTGGCCCGGCGCAGGTCATCCCGGCAGTCCGTGGAGCCATCAAAGGCGGCATGCTCATTGCAGGCGACTCGCTCCTTGAACCGATCCAGAAGATCCAGATCTCGGTCCCGATGGACCAGATGGGTGCTGCAACCTCCCAGATCCAGGGACGGCGCGGCCAGGTCTTTGATATGCAGAGTGAAGGCGACACGATCACGGTGGTCGGCAGGGCCCCGGTTGCCGAGCTCTTCGGGTTTGCCGGTGACATCCGGTCTGCAACCGAAGGCCGTGCAATGTGGAACACGGAGTTTGCCGGTTTCGAGCTTGTGCCAAACAACATGGTAAAGGATGTTGTTATCGCAATCCGCAAGAGAAAAGGCCTCAAGGATCAGATGCCGACACCGTCGGATTATCTGTCCGCATAAATTTTTTAATTTTTATCCGGTCCCATTTTTTTGGATTTGTTGAGAAGGTCTGTCCGGTACAAGACAGGCTGCCTGATCGTATTTTTGCTGCGCAAGTCATTTGTTCTTAAAAAACAGGGCCGTGACGCACTACTCCTCAAGGATTATCCGCACGGTCATGTTTCAGGGAAAGTGATTTCTTTTTCGCGAGTAACCCTGATCATTTGTGAAATAACGGCAAAAGGTTATCCGGAATAATCATCTTAATCTGTTTGATATGTTTTATAATGCAGGTTATTCCCCGACCGGTAAAATAAATATTACATAAAAAACCATAAAAAATTACTATTTATAAACAAAAAGAATATATCTAAAAAAACACAAAAAACCATTAATCCCTAAATATTATTTTTGAAGTTGACATCCAATGGAAAAAAAAATTCTCGTAGTTGAAGACGATCAGGTAATTCAGCAACTGGTTGAATGGCGCCTTAAATTGCTTGGTTATACTGTCTGCGGTAAAGCAACAAATGCCAGGGAAGCTTTTACCTGTGTGCTTGAAAACGAACCGGATGCCGTACTTATGGATATCCACATTGAAGGGGGAATGGACGGGATCGATGCAGCTGCTGCGATTAAAAAAATGAACGATATTCCCATTATTTTTCTTACTGCGGATTCAAGCAGGCAGGAGATCAGCCGGGCACGAGCCATCATGCCGGCCGGGTATATTACAAAACCCTTTAACGATACGGATTTACGGGTAGCCCTGAGCCTTGTATTCGATAAAATCGATGAGAAACATACAATTGGGGAAACAGAAACCAAACAGCAGGCCGGTGCTGAAGAATCCGATCTTACGCTCCCGGATACCCTGTTTGGTACTTAAAAAAGATATTTGAAATTTTTTTAGTCAAGGGATCCTGGAACATAGTCGGCATCGCATTTTTTAAAAAAACCGCTGTGCAAAGAGAGAATAGCCCTGCATAGACGCGATATGAAAAAAAGTTTTAGAGAATCTTTTTTCCTGCGTCCGGGCCGGGTTTTACCTGGTATACATCTGTGATCTTCATGACGATTGCAGACTTCGGGACAAGTGTTGGTTTGAGTTCTTTTACCCATGCCACGTCCTTTTTGAAGATCTCGCCACTGGTGTGGATAGTTGTTGTGCCCTTGATCTGGAAACCGCCTTTCTCTCCCCAGAACGAGACTGCGACTTTCGGGTTCTCTTTTAAGTTGGCAAGCGTTTTGTTGAAGAACTGGTCGGAGATAAGCATTGTTTCATCATCCAGCAGTTTGAACGCCCCGATCGGGACTGCATTAGGCATGCCGTTCTTTGAGGCGGTCGCAAGATACACGAGTTTTGTCCCGGCAAGCGCTGCCTTTATCTCATCGGTTACTTTTACCATACTTTTTCCTCATGTGATATTCATGCGGGAGGGGATGATAAGGGTTTGGCAACCGGGAGCCGGAGCCCGGTAAACAAGCTTCATCCGAACCATGCAGGGCCCTTTTGTTTTTTTATGCTCCTTTGGATCCCCTGTACGGCCGCCGGGCTCCTGCGGGTGATTACCCTGTTTTTATGCAAAATCGGGTGGTCCGGAGTGGTTTTTTGAAATGATCAGGTAAGCCTGCTCTGCCCGGGCATGATGTGTATTCCTTTATTGTACCTGCCCGAGCCTCCCGATACACCATAACCGACCGGGGCAGAGAAGCAGTTCCTGTTCCCGAGCCGGATCTCCGGCTTCATCGTCCCGTCGGTCTGCATGATCATGACCATGACCGGTTCATCCTGCGCCGGGGGCACGGCTTCCTCTGCATGGGGCTCACTCCCCGGAACAGATGAATCGGCCTCCTGCGGCTGCGGATCCGTTTCGGCAGCAGCGTCAGGCACAGGGACATCTGCCCCCTGCATGGATCCGTATTCCTGCAGGCGGTGTTCTCCGGTTTGCCGGGACATTCCCCGTGTAACGGCCTTGAGATCCAGAAGCTCCTGCATGAATTCCCCCACAAGCGCTTCGATCCCATTGACCTTTGTTTCAAGTGCTGCAACGCGGTTCTCGCCGGCATCACTACCAGAATTTTCCATAGGCGTGATTATCCTCTCCTTTTTTATCAGGTTCAAATCCGTGATACCTGATCGTTATAGTATCCGGCGGCAACACGACTTGCCTGTGATACCTGTTGGTGCGGCCCACCCCATATAGTACGAGGTAACCCTTTTTGCTATTTTTTTAAGACGCATTTCCCTTTTAATACGCCAGCAAACGGTGCAGGAATTGTAAAAAAAAAACGGGTATATTCACGGGCAAAGGAAATATTTTTGTTTACCTGATGGTTTCGAGTTTCTGTGTGAGAACGTCAAGTCCCTTTTTGATATCTTCAAGATTCGTGCCCCCGGTGAGTATGAGTTTTCCCGAAGAGAAGATCAAAACGACGATCCGGGGGTCTTTGATCCGGTACACAAGCCCGGGGAACTGTTCGGGTTCATATTCGATATTTTCGAGGTTGAGCGTGACAACGACCTTGTTGAGATTAATATACCGGGCGAGATCGCAGGAACAGACCATATTGGTGATCGCGACCCGGGGCTCTTTAAGGGTTTTAATACCCGCGTCATGTAACGATGCTACGATGACCGCGAGCCCGTCTGCAAGCGCCTTATTGTTTCGAAGGCCGGTCATCACAATCTTGCCCGACGAAAAGAGCAGGGACGCAATTTTGGGATCTTCGATATGGTATACCGCGCCGGGGAACCGTTTCTTATTGAGTTCGCAGTTCTTCACCTTCTCTGACAATGCAACAAGATCGATGGACTCTGCGATGGCACCGGAGGCAACAATGTTTTCAATTTTCAGGGATTCGTACATTTTATCAGCCATCTTCTCCTCTTATGAGGTTCTTTACAGCATAAGGCTGATGGATGACGACTATCACAAATCCGTAGTATCCGTTCCGGCAGGTTCATCACGTACATCCCCTTAAAACAAACCCGTCTTTCGGCATCCGGGGAAAAGAAAACAGCCGCACATGATTCTGTTACGGGGATGCGGGGGAAGGATCCCGGCCAGATATTGGTCAGACCCATATCCTTATCCCCTCGTGCCGCGTGTAAGAGAACTACAATTCCGGAGGAATATTTTATGGGAATCAAACCGTCATACATCAAAAATCTCGGTACCTCGCTCCTGACTAAGCAGCGGGAGTACTTTACGAAAAGTTTCGATGAGAACAAGAAACAGCTGGAAGTTTCGGCAAGTATCCCCAGCAAGCGCGTCCGGAACCGCATAGCCGGGTATATCACCCGCAGAATGAATGCCAAAAGCCGCACCTGACTCTATTGCCTGTTCCCGGCAGCATGTATCTGCCGGATCCCGTGGAACGGGAGAGATACCACCGTCATGAAATGATCGTAGTCAGTTTCGGGCTGGTACAGATCCATATGAGCCTTGCGGATTACATTTCCTGCCGCACACGAGCCCGGATCAGCTCTCTTCCTGGGAGGTATTTGTTTTGTTGCCGTCAGGTACGGCATTTCTGTATTCGTTCTGAAAACAGGCATGCGTGAGAATGTTCCTCATTCCTGTCATTTCCCTCCATGCAATCTTCGGGTGTGCGGCCCTGGCATCTGCGGGAATTTTTTTTGCCGCAATATCCGGGTGTTCTTCCCGGATTTTTTTAACAGGAAGGTTCACTGTGACAACAGGAAAGACTCTATGTATATACGCCATGTATTCCCCTTGTCTGGTATGAAATAACACACGAACTGGTTATCAGGACAATTTTTCCCGAAATCCTCAAAAATCATCATATCAGTTTTAAGAACCATGAAAGGAGTTGAACAATTTTGACAAATACACTACCCCATGATACAACGATGACCGGTACAAAGATACAGAAAACCGCCCCCGGGACCGCCGGGTCCGGCACGGGTTCACACCCGTCTACAGTACCAAACGCAGTTTCTCACCCGGGAAAAGGCGTGAAAGCGTTAAAACACGAGTCGCACAAGATCGGGTACAGGAAGGACCATCCCCACGCAGGGGCCGGCATAAAAACCCCGTCTGTACCGCTCCGGAAATAATCCGGTATCCTCTGACCATACATTCAACCCATTCTTTTTTTCGCGCTGTCAACCGGGAGAATATATCGGTTTAAAAAGAAAAGCAGTGAAAAACCCGAACATCTGCGTTCCGGTTCTCTTTCACCAGCAGGCCGTCTCTTTAAGGAGGGCGTCTTTTACCTCCCGGCAGATATCCCCCGGGGTATTAGATCGACCCTGATGCCGGTAAGTGCCGTGAGGTTGTTTTCAAGGGAGACGAGCTGATGGAGGCGTATCGTGTCAAAAGATTCCACGTGCACATCCGGATCGCTGCCACGGTGGGTGTCGCTCCTGACGTATGAGCCAAAGAACCCGATCCTCCGCACCTTATAGAGGAGTGAATACTCATTTCCCCGTCCCGTCGGCGGGTTTTCTCCGTCGTCATCCATCCCCTTCGGATCTCCTTTGGTCCTGCCACCCCTCTGCCGGGGTGGGCGTTTGTCCCGGCCGGTCTCCCGCCGGTGAGCCGGGTGCTCCCGTAATCTTGTCCCGTAACGTGCCCCGTCGCGCCAAATAGCCGCGAATAGCTCTTTTCCGGGAAACGGCCCATAGTGCGTTTACAGCGGCCGATCCGGACCTGGGATGACCTCCAGCACCTCCCGTTTTTTGGGCCTGAAAGAAGCCCGCTATTTTGCACGGTTTTTTCCCTGTTAAAACGCCCCGTTCTTAAAAATACGCAATTAAAAGAGGATTTTTTGTGGGCGTTGGCACCATTTCCTGTGGAATCTGGTTTGCGGGTCCGGGACCGGGGAATCCGGGGCTGGATTGGGCCCGGATTGTGGGTGGAAAAGGTAGGGTTGGAGGGGGTGTCAGGATATGGGGGTCTGACGCTCATCGGGGCTCCGCCCCCTCTGCCAGCGTGGGCTAGTCCCTGAATCTCTAAAAACACACTTTGTATTTCGAAAAATGTCTGACATGATCTTTTAACAAAAAATATACACCCTCAACTCTTTCAAATTGTTGTCCATGTCTGAAGAAAAATTCGAATATGATCATACCGGCCAGCAGACATTTGATAAACTGATGGTCAGCGACTCAAATGAGACAAAACTTCAGAAAATCATAGACCAATGCGAAAAAAATCCGTTTCTGTACAAATTTATTTCCGCCAATGATGCAGGTTCTACAGGGTCGCACCAGAGTGGTATTTATCTCCCGAATTCTTCATGGCCTTTTTATTTTGATTCGGAAGGTGTCAAAGGAAAAAACAAGGATCGGTTCGTAACGATAAACTGGGAAACTGAAGGACTTGAAACAAAGAGTCGTTTCATCTGGTATGGTGAAAAAACCCGGCGAGAATACCGTCTGACGAGATTCGGAAAGGAATTCCCGTATCTCAAGGACGATTATATTGGTTCGCTGATGATCCTTGTAAAAACCGGTGAAACTGATATTTGTGGCTGGGTTTTGGACAGAGATGATGAAATAGAAAATTTTCTGTCTCAATTTAACATTTCTCATCTTGACAGAGGAAACATTCGGATTCCTCAAAGAAAAGGTACGGATATCCCAGAAAACGTGTTAAATCAGAATCAACTGGTTGAGGATTTTATCCGGAATCTCAAAGGGAATCCTCCAAAGGGTACAGCAATTTCAGAAATCGCAAGGCAGATTTGTGCATCTTCAGAACGATCTATGGATTCAGATGAAAAACTGGTAAACCGGGTTAATGCCGAATACCAGATCTATCGTCTTGTAGAAACCAGTATTCATCAGCCGTTTGTGAATGCAGGCAACCACACTCTTGATGAAATTCTTAAATTCTCACTATCTGTACTGAACAGCAGGAAGAGTCGTGCCGGGAAATCTCTTGAATATCAGCTTGCTGCAATTTTTGATGAACAGCGGATATCCTATTCTCATGGTGAAATATCGGAAGGTCATTCTCGTCCGGACTTTATTTTTCCGGGAATCTCGGAATATCACGACAGCCGGTTTAATCACGGGCATCTTGTATTTCTTGGATCCAAAACAACCTGCAAGGACCGGTGGAGACAGATACTCCCTGAAGCAAAAAGAATAAACAGGAAACATCTTTTCACTCTTCAGCAGGGAATATCATCAAATCAATTGGGCGAAATGGAACGGGAAAATGTTACTCTCGTGGTTCCAAGAATGAATCTGAATAGTTTCCCGGAACCCTGGCGACCAAAACTGTTGACGCTTGGTTCTTTTGTTGAGTATGTCCGGATGACAACCAGTTAAAATTTTGATACGGTTCACTTTCACAGGCCGCACCAGGAAGTGATTTAAAACGACATGTGAACTATAGTATAATCTGTTTCTGTTGAGTATCATGCCAGCGCGGAAGAAGGTCCACAGATCACCCCTGAAATTTATTGACTTATTTGCGGGTATTGGCGGAATCCGGATTGCCTTTGAAAAAGCCGGGGGTGAATGTGTCTTTTCTTCCGAATGGAACAAATTTGCACAGCAGACTTATGAGAAAAATTTTGGTGAAATCCCCGCGGGAGATATCCGTGCGATCCGGGCTGCCGATCTTCCCGATTTTGATGTTCTGTGCGCCGGGTTCCCCTGCCAGCCGTTTTCCATCGCCGGAATATCAAAGAAGCGGAGTCTGAACAAACCTGATGGCTTCGACGATAAAACCCAGGGAACCCTGTTCTATGAAATTCTCCGTATCCTGAACGAGAAAAAACCCGCAGCATTTTTCCTTGAAAATGTTAAGAATCTGGAGAAACATGACAACGGGAAAACATTCTCCGTGATTCGTGAATCTCTGCGGGATGCCGGATATTCTTTCAGTTATAAGGTGATCAATGCCAAGTCACTCGTTCCCCAGAACCGTGAACGAATATTTATGGTTGGCTTTCGGGATCCTGACATCGGATTTACTTTCCCGGAAATTCCAAATCTTAAGCCCCGGGTACTTGACATACTTGAGGAAAATGTTCCCGAAAAATATACTCTCACCGATCACCTTTGGGAATATCTTCAGAACTATGCCGAGAAACACCGTCTGAAAGGTAATGGTTTTGGTTTTGGTCTGGTTGATGTCAACAATCACTGCCGAACACTTTCTGCCCGGTATTTTAAGGATGGCAGCGAGATCCTGATTCCCCAGGAAGGAAAAAATCCCCGCAGGCTCACACCCAGGGAATGTGCCAGGCTTCAGGGATACCCGGATTCGTTTGTCATCCCTGTATCCGATACCCAGGCGTACAAACAATTCGGCAATTCGGTTGCGGTTCCTCTTGTGGAGATTCTGGCAAAACAGGTGGTTCATACGTTGAAAGAAAAGCCCCCCGCCCTGCTGGCATATCCTGTGAAAACAAGAGCACGGCGGGTCTGTGCATTATAAGACCGCAATAATTTTCTGTACTGCTTTTTCGGGATCTTTCCTGATTTCATGCTCCCAGATCCGGATAACTATCCAGCCGTCAGCCTGTAACTGCTGATTCACTTTTGCGGCTCTGTCTACGTTGGACAGGATTTTTTTCATCCAGAATTCTTTTCGTGTTTCCGGCTCCTGAAAACAAACCGGGCATTTATGCCAGAAACAACCATCAACAAAAATTACAATCTTCTTTTTTATGAATACAATGTCCGGTTTCCCTGGAAGATTAAAATGAATACGATATCCCCTGATCCCTGCTGCAAACAGCATTTTACGTAATTTTACCTCAGGACCGGTATTTTTTCCCCGGATACGGGACATATTGAATTTTCGCTGTTCCTGAGTGAGGACATCTGTCATTGATCAGTATTCCAATCAGAAGCGTTTAGACATTTCCTGTTATTGTTAATCCATTTGGGGCTAGCCCACGCGGCGAGGGGCTGTAAGCCCCGATGAGCGTCCCCCCGCTCTAAAAAATTCCGGCCAAACTCAAAGAATTATTTACAAAATTTTTCTTACACGGAGATTTACTTCAACGCTTCTCTTCCCCGTCCCGGCAACCTCCTTCTCGCACCCACCAGCATATTGCAATCCCCAAAAGTCAGAATACAATAATTTTTAATCTGATGTTACAAATAGTGGTGTAGTAAGTCAATTTGTAAACTAACCGTTTTTGGGGTGAGGGAAATGAGCCTGGGAGAGAGCATTAAGCTAAGGAGACAGATTCTCCGGTTATCCTTAAGGGATCTCGCGAAACAGATCGGCGTTTCGCATACGACGGTCAGCCGATATGAAAAAGACACGCAGGTCCCGGATTCACAATCCCTGATCAAACTAAGCAAAATATTACAGGTTCCCATCGCATCCCTGCTCAGACCGGAGAACCAGCAGATCCAGCTGAATCACATGGCATTTCGGTCTAAAAAGATGCTAAAACGGGACGAAAAGCAGATCAACGCCGAGACAAAGGAATGGCTGGAACGGTATCTCCTGATCGACAAGTTGACCGGACAACCCCGGGTCTTTGAGATGCCCGAAGGTTTCCCAAGAACCATCTCTTCATTTGAAGATGCGGAAAATGCAGCACGGGATCTCCGGACTGCATGGGACCTCGGGACCGACCCGATTGAAAACCTGACCTGTCTGCTGGAAGACAAAGGTATCAAGATCGGGATCATCAGCGGGATTACAAAATTCGACGCATTATTCACCGAATATTCCGGCCACCGGATTATTGTTGTAAAGGAAAACCTTCCCCGGGCACGCCAGCGTTTCTCCCTCGCCCACGAACTCGGGCACTGTCTTCTTGACATAAAAGCCGGACCCGATGAGGAGAAGGTGATGCACCGGTTTGCCGGGGCGCTCCTCGTTCCCCGGGAGAAGGTATTTTTTGAACTGGAAGAGACCCGGCATAAATTTTCCATCAGGGAGCTGTGTATCCTCAAAGAAAAATACGGCCTCTCAATGGGAGCATGGCTGTATCGTGCAATGGACCTCGGCATAATTACGTCCGATGATTATCTTGGAATCCGAAAAATCTTTGTCGCGAAAGGCTGGAACAGGCAGGAACCCGGCGACGAGATTGCTAAAGGAGAGAAACCCGCCCTTATGGATGCAATGGTATTACGTGCCCATGCCGAAGGGATCATTTCCACATCAAAAGCTGCTGAATTATTAAACCAAAGCATCAGTACCTTTTGTTCAATAGACGGAGAACCGGAAATTGAGTGCTCAGCACTGCTATGTACTTGATACAAATACAATAATCGACCTGTATTTTGGAAAACTGCTCCATAAAATATTCCAGTTACCCTGTACATTTCTGATAACCGATTTGGTGCGTGAAGAGTTACTTAATCCGCCTTTTAACTCGCTCGCGGAGATGGGCCTTCTTGTTGGTACTCTCACTTCTGAAGAGGTCGGGGAGATCCCGGTAATGATGGGAAGGTATCCTGCACCATCCTTCTGTGATCTTTCAGTCCTGATTCTTGCGAGATCGAAAAATACCGTCCTTATCACGGGTGATCAGGCCCTGCGGAATGCAGCCGCAGATAACAGTGTAGATTGTCATGGCACATGCTGGCTGATTGATTATCTTGCGAACCAGGGGCTCATCACATATTCCGAAGCAATTGCCGCTTATACGGTGATGGTGAATAAACCAAGATATCCCCCAAAGGATGAATGCAAAGCTCTTCTTTTGATGTGGAAACAACGGCAAAAACTGGAATGAACTCAAGCAGCCTGCCTCCGGATCTCCGGGAAGACGTGCTCCGTTACATCGACGAGCTTGTCAAACGCTCAAAAAGAAGATCCCCATCGTCGTTACGGTGTGTCGCTGAAGGCTCCCTTAAAGAGCTCGGTACCCGGTACTCATCAGTTGACCTTCAGCACAAGGCACCGGAGTGGCGGGGAGGAAAATCCCGGTGACCGTCCCCCCATCTCCCTCACTCATGCCTCCCCGGCCTGACCTTCCGGATCCCGCCCCGGGCGTCCTTCACATCCCCGATATACCGGGGGATCATGTGGCAGTGGCAGTGCATCACGGTCTGGCCGGCCGCCTCGCCCACGTTGAACCCGATATTGTAGCCGGCCGGCCTGAAATTTTCCTCGACAACCTTTTTGCACTCGTCAATGAGATCGATCATCGCGTGACGCTCTTCTGTGGTGAGCGAAAAATAATCCGGCGTGTGCCGGAACGGGATTACGAGCAGGTGGCCTTTACTCACCGGCATCCGGTCCCACCGGGCATAACAGAGATCGTTTCGCACAATAATATCGTCAACAAACGGCTTGCAGAACGGGCATTTGCTCTTTTCATGATCCATGTATCGGGCTCCGGGACCGACCCCCGGGATTTTTTTAAATTATTCACCGGTCCCCCGGGGATCAGGCAGTTCCATACTCAAAGGTGATTTTTTAGGGAATTTCTTCACAGCATTTTGCCCTTCCTGTTTATTTCGGTATCGGGATGCAATCAATAAGAAAAATGCATGCCTTGTTGTCCGGTGACAGTCCTGGTTAGCGTTCCCGGCTGTCCCCAACATTCGAGTGTGCCTGGAAAAAGTGGGCCATAAAAACCGGAATCCGAAAATCAAAGGTCCTGTTTTCCTATCGTTGTTATAATCAGCCTGCCCGGAACAACACCTCCCCTGTTCTCTTGTATCCTCCGGTAAACCTCCTTTTCAACACTACAAATTTATAATAATCAATAAAATAATTTGTAAAAGACCGGGACGGTACCCATCCGGCCCCCGCCAGATACAAAAAAAGGAGAATTTTTCGTGGAGATCGGACCCGCAACAACGGTAGGCACGGAAGTGTGGGTCGATCCTGCCATCTGCCACCGGTCGCACCGCTGCCGGATACATCCCGTCTGCGTCGATATGTGCTCCATGGGAGTTTTTGTTAAAATAAAAGGTGATTATGTCTACCCGGAAAAAAGCGAACTCTGCTGCATGTGTTTCTCGTGCCATTCATTCTGTCCCGTACACGCGATCACCGTCCGGTGGACTCTCCGGCCCTGACCCCGGGAAAAACGGACAGTCCCCCTAAAAAAATCTCCCGAATATCTTAAGAGAATACCCGCCGGCATTGGCTGTGCATGACCCTGTTAGTAAAAAACTGCTCTGTAGAAATCATTTCCACTTCATCAAAACGTATTTGAGAGGGTGACCCCCTCTCTCCCCCAGAGGGGGAGGCAACCCAAGGGGGCAAGCCCCCTTGACCCCCGTATATTGAAAAAATATTTTCTGTTGCTTCCCGTGCAAAGGCTTGCTCCCCGGGGCGAGCCCCGACGAGGCGGCGAGCGCCCGGGGTCCCATCGAAACAAAACTAAAAATTTCTATCAGCTTTTCTACAGAGCCTAAAAAACTAAAAAAAAAGAATGAACAAGGCAGGCTGCCGGAAAAAGAATCCGGGAACCTGCCACCTAAACTTTTATCACCGTATCCGCCATGCGGACGGTCGTCTCCTTTGAGGTCACCCGTGTCTCAAGCGTGAGGGTCTCCTGTAAGCATTTTGTGGCAAACACGCCGCAGTCCGCGTTTATCGTGACGGTTTCATTCTTCACCTGGTCCGCAGCAAGATCTCCGATGCACTGCTGCATGGTATCAGCGCCGTTCAACCCGATGACCGCTCCTTTGCTGTTGTGCATCTGTAAGGAAATGCAGACCTCATGTGCCGTCGAATAACCGGTATTTGTGATCGACGCGTTCAACTGCCGGCATGTGAGGCCACAGTTTGTCATGTCCCCGGTTTCAAGGAGAAAATCAACCGGTTTTTTTGGTACCGTGGTCGTAGCTGCCGGTTGCAGGGCTGTCGGGGCCTGAGTTACGGATGTAACTGTTGTAACCGGATGGGTCACGGTTGATTTGCTTTCGGGCAGCGTTCCTCCGGCTGACGGTCCTCCTGCAAACATGAGCGCAGCCACGGCAAGAATAACAATTATGCCGACGATAATAACGATGACCTGCAGGGTCTTTCTCCTCTGCCACGGGGCGGGTGTTTTTTCCGGGACTGGTTCTTCCTCTGCCATATACCTTCGCCCGGTAATATGCACAGGTACTTCATGATACTTCTGGTGAGCCGGCACATCCGGAAGGAAACTCCGGATCCTGCCCGCGACGCAGGACATATAACCAGGACCATCCAGGCAATTTATATGCGAATCTGTCGTTCTTTCGAATAAGGGAAAAAATGTTCCAGAACATCTGCACGAGGATAGAACGAATTTTTTTGCGGCTGGGGTACCCGAGAAAAGCGGCAGCTCCGGCTTCACGGTTTATTTCCGTATTTATCGTTGTTCTGCTCGGGCTTTTTGGACTGTTCTTTATTGACCCTGAAGAATTGTATGAACCGATCACCGGTGCCGGGATTGCTGCTGCGGACGCCCGGTCCGGGACAATTTTTGTCCGTCCTGTCGCGTTGCGATATTGACCCTTTTGTCCGGGTCCCGGGGTAATATTCCTGTATGATAGCGGTGGCGGTTGTGATTCCGCCATCTGTATCATGACAGGGCAAGATCGCTAAAAAACAAAGTGATCCTTTTCTCCGGGTCCGGGATAAGATGTCGTTTGCGGTACGGTATCGTGTTTTTATTTCCGCTGACGGTGTCGGGAAGGTTGTGTGAAAATAAAAAAAAGTGATAAATATGGAAACAAGAGTCGCAAATTACAAGAGAACGGCCGGCCCGGATGCACGTGGGTCTGGCGTTGCAGTGCAAAAACAGGATACCAGAAATACGGCAGGACCGGTCTTTGGGCTAAAAAGTTCAAGCCCAAAGAGACTGCGCCAGTATCAAAAGGTTGTGATAAGTACCGGAAAGTCTGGCATATCGGAGCAGCACACCGGGAACATTCCGGCTTTTATGGCGGAAAAATCTGCGTGTGCAGATAAAGAGCCGGGCAGGTGGTATGATAATCAGTTCTTCCCGCTTCCTGCGGGACTTGAGCGGATTCTCGAACGGCTGGAAAAGAAGGTTGTCCGGCAATGCCTCCGGCTCCGGAGAATCGAAAACCGGGGGTGGCCCTGATGCCCCGGAGACCGGCGGAGGTGAGCCCGGATGTCCCGTTGTTTTTGATCCCCCACGTGATCCGGCAGCGGATCCGCCTGTATGGCGACAGGGTGGAGCGGGTGACGGTAAAAAAGGCGAGCCATCATTTCTACACGGTCAGTATCAGGACATGGCCGGTAAAGAGGGAGTTTGCGACTGAAGCGGCTGTTGAAAGGAGCTGGAGAAAATGACGAGAGGGCGACAGCCGACGAAAAACCGGGACGCTGGGATCGCGATGGCAAAGATGCGGGGAACCGTCATGCAGTTTGTCCCGGAAGCTGGCATGGTGTGCACTTTTATGATCCGGGGAGCCGGCCGGATCATTTTTGTCCGGATCAAGCGGGCATCCCGGCTCCATTGCGGAGTTACGGAGCTTGCAGCGGATCATGATGATCTGATCGCCCGGCTCCGTACGCTTCCCGGGGTCGGCCCGGTGATCCGCGAGCTCTGGCTTTATTCCAAGAAAGGAGTCTGGCGGTACTTCCGGGTCACGGATACCGGGATCGAAGAGACCGGCCCGGACGGGGAACTGCTTATCCCGGCGGGAAAACCATCGGCCGGTGCCGGGGCGGTGACTGCCCCATGACCCCGAAGTACCCCGGTACCGGGAGGGGCTCTTCCTGTATGCAGGACAGCCTCCCCATTTTGGGAGAGAGGGTACTCCCGTGGGGGAGACGCATTCAGATCTCCGCAATTTGGGCTCCGATCAGGCGATCCGGGGGGTGCCCGGGGGACGAAATCGCGAAAAAGGGGGCCCATTGTTTCCGGGAAAACCCGTATTGCCCCCCGATTGACGGATTTGCGGGGTTTACGACCTCTAAAAAGGGACCAAATGGGCCCAATTGGAGAGGCGATATTTCCCCCCATGGGCTCCTGGACGTGGAAATGACAGAACGCGGATATGAAGTTCCGGTCCGGAATGTCAGTAGCCGGGAGACCATGGCGATCAGTACCCTGACCCGGCATACCACTTCCCCTCACTCTCCGACGTGGGAACCCGGGTTTCACCCCGTGGTACGACGGGAGAATGTGCCGGATCCCGCACTTTTGGGGGACGAAATCGCGAAAAATGGGTCCCATTGTTTTACGAAAACCCCGAATTGCCGTCAGATTGCCGGATTTGTGGGGTTTGCGTGCCCTGAAAAGGGACCAAATAGGCCCAATTGGGAGGGCGATAATTCCTCTCATGGGCTGTTGGACGTTAAAACAGGGAAACTCAGGTCCGGGGATCCGATCCGGAATGCCCCGGGCATCACGGGACCTGGTGAAGAATGGGAGGAGATCACGACTGACAGGAAAGGGAGGAACCCGGCATGACAACACTCTTTCGCGCATTAAACCCGGAAGCCCGGGAGGAACTGATCCGTGGCGCTGTGATCGAACTCGTTTCGGTCATCGTGACCGCAGTACCGGACCCGGACCGGCCGGACGACCGGCTTAGCATGAAGATCGCCGCTGAAGTCTACGATGACTTCGCTCCCGGGACGCCATGGATCGATGCGGAACTCGGAAAAGTACGGGAGATCTGCGCCGGAGCAGCCGACGACATCACGATCCCGGCACATGACGCCCTGCACGTTGCCCTCAACCGGAACCGGAAAGGTCTTGACGGCCTTCTCGCGGGAAAGGTCGGCGGGCATCCCGCTGCCTGGGCATCCGACCCGCAGCTCATGGCATATCTCGGGAAGGTATTCCAGAACGCCCGGGCCGAGGTGTCGGTCTGGTGGCTGGCGTGGACCGTGGGAATGGACGATGACGGGAAACTGGTCGTGGACTGCGAGGACAGCCTGACGCTTCCGCGCCCGGCTGGTGCGCTGCGGTATCCTGACCGGGAATCGTTCTTTGCGGCGGATGCAACGGGTGAGACCCGGAAGAATATTCTGGAGCGCATGAGGCGGGTGAATGGTGTGGTGGGGAGGTTGGTGGGGGAGTTGATGAATGCGGAATAAACGATATGCTCCGGGATTTCCTGTGGCGCTCAAAGGGCGGCCTGCCGGGAGAGAGTGCAGCCGCGGAATGCAAATACACATACAGCGATGAGCAGAAGTTGCCGGAGGTCAGGATCCCTGTTCCCGCATCGTTAAAAATAAGACCGGATTATTTTCTTTTTATGGATTCTTTGCTTTGGCTGGTACGTTCTCTGGTTTCGGCTCATAGAATTCCATCTCTCCTCTTTTGTAGGAGCCTTCGAGGATCTCGCTGAGCTTTGCGGCAAGCTGCTGTGCGGCAGAATGCGACAGGTAAATCCGGGTCGCCGGGATCATCATCTTCCCGTCTTTTTTGACCCCGGGCATCTCCAGGAAATCAATAAAGACGTCCCGGTTTGTGCAGGTGATATACGAGACATTGGCATATGCGGAAGCCCGAACATCCGGGCACATCTCGTCCGGGCTAAACTGGTACATCCTGCCAAAATCAAGAGAGACCGGCTGCCCGGGAACCGGTGCCGCTGGCGCAGTTTGTTTTTTTGCAGCCATATGCATCAGTCCTGTGGTGCGGTGCCGGCCGGATACCGGTATGCATTGCCGCACCCGGCCAGAATGACCGGTGAGATGCTGCCGCTTTCACCGGATATCCGGTATGCTGTCGTCGCTCCGTACACCTGTATTCCTGTACAGGAAGAACGGACCGTCTCGCAGTAGTGCGGTATTGCCGTGTTCATGCAGTCAGATCCCTGCCGGTCATCGAGCGTGGCATACGCAAGGAGCGTCAGGGCGACAAAGGTCTTTTTTGACCGGTCCACCGTATAGGCCGGGTGCTTGCCCCCGGCAGTTTTCAGGAGGCCGAACCTTGTCAGGGTGGCAAGCGCATCCCGGACGCTGGGGGACGATGCCCCGGTCAGTTCTTCGAGATCGCGGGGATGGTAGACGGAATGAGGATCGGCAATAATCTCTTCTACTACCCGTGCAATCACCGTATCGCCAAAGAGGCCGGCATACGGGACATCCGAAAATTCCGGGCCCGGTGCCGGCACAGGAGTACCTCCAGTCATAATGATCACATCAACAGATAGTGCAGTAACCATAAATAAAGTTTTCATATCGGAAAATTTGTTTACAGTTCGATCCACTGGCTGTGGTGAGGGATCTCTTCCCCGTATTCCATCATGAGGTTATCCGCCCAGACCAGATCAGAAAGGACAATCCACTTCTCCCCGGTCGAAGGATCATTCTGCATACGCATCCTCCCCCGCGCCGGGCCACGGCAGATCTCTTTTACCCGGATCCCTTTCTGCTCCCATTTCTTATTGCAGTAGAGCAGCCTTTGCGATGCGCCCCTTTTTTTAAGCCAGGCAAGGAAGCGGACGACTTCAAGGGTAATACCATCAGAGGGAGGCGGAGCGGGGACCATTGCAGAAGGTTCAGAATTAACTCCCCTTTATACCCGGACCGGACGGGGCGAAAGTGAGATGGCGTGCATCTGTTTTTACTGAAGAAGTATAAGATATTCTGCACCCTGCCCTGTGTGTTTACCGGATTGTCCGCGGCCTGGCACTCCGGCTCTTTCTTCCGGAATGGTTCGGTTCGCACCAGCCAAAATGCCGGCACCCGATACATGAGGGCAGGACTGATCGTTTGCAATTTTCGGGAAACGGATCCGGTTTCTGTGCCGGGTCATATTGATCGTTTTTCCGGCGTACAAAGGATCCACCCGGTTTTAATTCGTAATTATAGCGACTGCTGCACATACTGTACGTTACGTTGAGCATGCAGTAGCCTTCCACCGTCACGTAGTTCCATGTATGAACTGCCGGATATTCATCCCGGTCTGTGCACTTCTCTCTCATTACCGGACCGGGTTTTTCCTGCAGGGTCAAGGGGTTTGTGGTTGGTCCGGCTGTGGTGGTGGATAAATACTTCTTCGAAACCTGAAAGAAGATAGGCCTCCTGATGAACGATAACCTGCATGAGCATGACAGAAAAATCATTAGGAATTTTTCCTTCGATATCCGGATTTGTGTTCTTTTATGTGTAGTACAAAGGCCGCCCAGCTTCGTTTCTCATTTCAGGAACATTTTTGTTCCTGTTAAAAAAATTCCTTCGAGCGCCCGGATAAACCATACGGCTTTTTAAAAATCCCCGTTTTTTCAAAAACAGGATTTCATAATCAAAGCCCATCCCCCTAAAAGAACAATATGGATATGTCAAAGGGGCCCCCGAGACAAAAACCAAAAATCAAAACAAAGCAGGGGGGAGACGGTACAAAACCCGGTCGCCTCATGCCAAAACCGAAAGGGACGGATAATCGCAAAGCAGTGACCGGGTGCACCCGGCCGGTCCAGCCTCCCAAATGAAACGGTCCGGAGGATCGTTTCGCGGGACTGACGGCCGGAAATGCACCAGAAATTCCCGGCCCGGCTTGCGGCTGTCCGCCCGACAAATCTAAAAAAGAAAAAAAATGGAGTGAACCAAAAATGGCAGATTTCGTACAGAACACAAATGTAAAATCAGCAGTAAGACCCCTCGCAACCCCGGTTGCGGATGTGACGACCTTTAACTCGATCGTCGAGTCCATTATCACCGCAAACCCGTTCGGGTGCGTCCCGTACATGACCGCAGGGGAAAACCACGCCGGTGTCGAAAAGGTCCGCGAAGCATACACGCTAAAAATCGTCTTCCAGGACACCGATGCAAATGTTATCGGCAACCTCACCGACAAGTACACGACAGTTAACGGCTTTACCGCCGGGGCAACAGCGCTTCTCGCGGACACTGCACTCATTGCCGCCCACAACGGAACGCCGGCCCGCGACACCGACCGGGAAACCTACAGTGCAACACTCAAGTGCCACGATGAAAATGGTGAGATCTACAACGTGACCCTTTCCCGTGACAAGGTCACCATCTCATCGTACGAAGACGATGCGATCCTCGTAAAAGTCGAGACCTGGGCAGACAGCGTCGCAGCGCTTGCCTGAACCGGTGAGAGCAATGGATGATCTCTTCATCACCATCATGGTCTTCCTTGGCGCCGGCCTGCTCGCCTATGTCCTCATCCCCGGCCTGTTTGTCATGTGGGACCGGGTGCTCGACTACATGAGCGACGGGGGAAACAACCCGAAATAAAACAGGAAAAACCGGGAACTGCACAATTCCCGGTTTTTATTTTTTTATAGCCTAAAAAAATTCAGTCGTCCTCATCATTCTCATTTACCGGCCAGATATACTCATCATCCTGGGAATCCGGCTGGTCTTCATAGATGTCTCTTACATCCCGGCAGGGGTCTTCCTGGTTTTCCTCGTCCAACGGATCGACATACTTCCCCCGCCGTTTCTGTTCCCCGAATGCTTTACTGCTCCGGGTTCCTGTACGGGCTCGCGTAGTTTTTACCATCAGGTCTCACACTCTTTTTGATTTTTGCTGGTAAATCTACAATCAATCCTGCGTTTCTGTATAAAAAATTTTTGTCTTTTTAGAAACGTTGGGGACTGCAACCACCGGACCGGCCGTAAAACCGGTTCCCCGTCCGGCAAAAGAACAATAGATCCTGAACAACAAATCTTCCCAATATGATGCAGCAGGTAAAAGATACCGCAGGACTCGGGCTTCTTTTCTGGCTGATGGGATACCTCGCATCGCTCGTGCTGTTCTTCACGCCGTTTGCGGGTATCATGGGCTGGATCCTCATTGCCATTTTCACGCCGGTCACCATCGCAGTTACGTGGTGGTGGTTCCGGGCGCGGAGCCTTTCTCTCGCGTACTACGCGGGAGTTGGAACCACATGGGTAGCCATTGCCGTCGTGCTCGATTACCTGTTTATTGTCCTGCTTTTTGGCTCGGACTATTACAGCCCCCACGTATTCCTGTACTACGCCCTGACATTCCTGGTACCGGTGTGCGTCGGTTTTGCCATAACCCGGAAAAAACCGGCAGCACAGCAGGGATGAGAAGAGGTCGATCCCTGCTCTCTTTTTTTAAAAAAGGATGGCCGTATCCGGCAAAAAAATGAAAAAATCCTCAGGCGAGGGTGACATTTTCCCCGGTATTTCCCACAGCGGCAAGGTAGACCGGCCACTGTGTCTCTGGGTCGAGGTTTGCAAGTTTTCCCACCATCTCGTCATGGAAGAGATCGATGGGAAAGACCGCGTAACCAAGAGTGGCTGCTGCCATAATGAGGTTCTGGCAGGTATGGCCGGCCTCGATAAAAACGCTCCTGTACCCCCGGTTACCCAGTGCCCACACCGACCGGTAGGGCACCGCTACCCAGAGAAACGTAACCGCAGCCCGTGTTACGATCCGGAAGTTCAGGCTCGCGGTGCTCATTTCGAGCGGGAGTTCCGAGTCCAGTCGTTCGACCACGATACTGTTTGAGGACGGGAGGTAACGGTACAGTCCCGTCTCAAGTCCGTCCACTTCCCCGGTAACAAAGTATGTCTCCAGCGGGTAACGGGCTCCGCTGGATGGCACGTTCCTGAGCTGGATCGTCTCTGCCGCCATCCGTTTTATCCCCTGCGTGCACCAGAGGAGATAGGAAAGTTTCTTCAAATCGATGGACGAGCGGGAGAAGAAACCGGGAGGCTCCCAGTCCCCGATAACAGAACGAATGGAAGTGTCTGCACCGGTTTTTGGCAGCCGGAATTTTTTCGGGTCCGGCAGCCTGATGACCGTCTGTCCCTCCTTTACCGGGAGTTCATGCGGCGGTTCCGGAACACGGAGGACGAGATCAACCGTAGAATAGTCCGGGTATCGCGTCTCTTTCATGAAATCGTTGCCAATATCATTCATAAAAATTCCCTCAGTTGCGATTAAATTCCTGACCGGAATGAAAAAGAGAATGGCGGCCTGTTTTTAGGCCGGAGTGTGTGATGGGATGCTCTTTTTCATGCTGCCTTGACATACAGGTCGGCAAAGACCTCTTTGCCTTTGCTCCTGGGGTGACGTTCCCCGAGGTCCCCGATGTAGTGGTCGAAGGCGGCCTTCGTTCCGTCGACATCGAGCTCAACGCGGTCGACTTTTTTGAAGCCTGGCATCATGAACCTGATGTCGCCGAACACATAGATGGTGCCTTTGACCATCTGCCCGCCGACACGGCCTTCGACGTTGCCCTTGATGATGACCGTACCGCCTTCCGCATGGGTGGAGACATGGATAAACGCATCCTTTTCGATGATAATCGTCCCGCCGAGCATGAAGGTCCCGATGTCGTTGCCGGCGCTGCCCCTGATCCTAATCGTGCCGCCCCGCATGCCTCTCCAGTCGCCACGGTATGCACAGCCGACATGGTTGCCGGCCTTGCCGTCCACGAGGATCTCGCCGCCCTCCATCGCAATACCGCAGAAGGAATCGACGTTTCCTGTGACATGGATCTTACCGCCCTTCATCCAGCCGCCGACATACATATCGGCGTTGCCATTTACGGTGACGGTTCCGGCAGTCATCTTGCTGCCGATGTACTTGACCCGCGAGCAGTCGCCCGCGATCACGATATCGGTCTCCGCTGCCGTCGCGCCGGCGTTACCGGAGACGGTAAAGAACTCCCCGATCGTGACGTGGGTTTTTCCTTCCCGGCATTCGAGTCTTGCGATCTGCTCTGCTGTCTTTCCGGCACATGCATCCGGTGTGATAGAGTTTGCTTCGAGCATGAGTTCGGGGGTTTTTATGGGTGTTAAGGTTACTGTTGCCATGATTGCACCTGCCTTTTGCCTTTTTCAGGCCTCCACATCGACATCGATCACGAACGGGTGCGGGGCAAGATATTCGCGGACCGGGTAGTTGGTAATCCCGACCGTGTAATAGCCCTTAGTGAAACTCTCGGTCACATCGCGTTTCACCTGCGGGTTTTCCTTCATCTTCGGGTTGACCCAGACGGTCTTCTTGTGGCCGTGGCTGAGCACTTCGCCGTCACGGACAACGATCTCGCCCGATTTGACAAAAGCCGCAGCCCGCTGGAACGCGGATTCGATCTTCTCGGGATCGCTCGGCATGTTCTTGTAGTTGAGGTCGAAGACCGCAACATCCGCAATGTGGCCGGGTGTGAGACTGCCGTAGTAACTGCCAAGGCCAAGGCATTTTGCCGGGCCTGCACGGGTCATTGCCGCAATCTCGTAGAGCGTCAGTTCGCGGTCGATCGTGTGGATGTTGGTGAGATCGATAACCTTGTCCGCTTTTTTCATGCTGGCAAGGACCGCTTCACGCGATTTCTGGCTCATGAGCCACTTGATGACACGCGGGTACCGGGTGAACGGCCCGGCATTCGGGTGGTCTGTGGTAATAAAAGTCCGCATCGGGTCTTTTGCGTAAAGCGCAAGTTCGAGACCGGTCGCCCACTGGACTCCGTTCGGGACTACATTCTTGTCGTAGATATACGGGACGATACCGGCAGCAGTTTCCAGTTCGACATCAACATTTGCCCACTTGAGGTGGTTGAGGGCATGGAGGTGGTGCTCGAACGGGCCGTCTGCTGTCATGGTCGTGGTTTCGTCAAGAGTCACGCAGCCGAGATCGACAGTGATATTTTTTTGCCTGTTGACATAGTCCATGACCTCTTTTGCTTTCGAGCAGAATGTCGCCCAGCTGTCCCCGCCATAGGAATGGAACTGGAGGTGGGTCGAGTGCATGACCTGCTCGCGGCCGAACTTGTTTTTCGCCTTGACACCCTCCGCGAGTTTGAGCGACGCCAGGGTTGTCGGGTAGTTGCCCGGGTTCCCGAGGTTGTTCTGGTGGATGTGAACCGAGTGGGGCAGGCCGAGGTACTCGTTTGCTGCCATGAGACCGGAAATGATCTCATGGGGAGTAATTTCGAAGTACGGGACATGGTCTTCAATGCCCAGACAGTTCATACCCCATGCCCAGGCAGCGGTGCCGCCGGGGTTGACAACCTTGACGCCGAAGCCTTTTGTTACCCTGAGTAACCAGGCAATGTAAGCGGCGGTATTCTCGACCTCGCCTTTTTTTAGGTACTCCATGACAAACCAGTTGTTCCCGAATACCGGGAGGGCACCTTCATCGATAATCGGTGTGTCGTGGATCTCTTCGTGCACGTGAGGGGAGTGGATGGGGGGCATTGCTGCTTCCATGACAAAGCCGTATCCCATACGGGCATAATCGTACCCGGTCTTGAGCGTGCTCGGGACGGAAAATCCCATCTCCATCCGTGTGGGGGCATGGGCAACGCCGCTCCGGAAGAGTTTGTCTTCAGGACGGAAGAGCCGGCCGACATTGACCTTGGGGCCCGCAACATGCGAGTGGACATCCACACCGCCGGCCATGACAACCTTGCCCTTCGCATCGATGACCTTAGCAGCGTTGCTGACCTTCTCGACAATTTTGCCGTCCTTTATCGCGATATCGGCAACGTCCCCGTCAATCTTCTGGGACGGGTCGATGACAAACCCGCCCTTGATCAAAATCTCGCCGTGGATCTCGCTCATGCTTCATTCACCGCCGAAATGTTTGAGGGGTGCTTGCGATCTTCCTTTGCCGCGAGCCAGACCGGCTGGGAATTGGTCAGTTCACACATGCGCTCGTAAACCATATCGAAGAGTTCCTCATCGCTCGGGACACCCGGCAGGCCTTCGATGACTGCCTTGAACTGGATCGGGACATTGTCCATACGGTAGACTACGCCCGGCTCATCGACACCGGCAATCCTGACCGGGATGTGGAGATCAGCGATCTCGCTTGCCATATTGAAGTTGGGGTCGATGGTGATGAACGGGTGTTTCTTTAAGTGCTGGACTGCCTGGATCGGGAAATGAGCGCCCGCATCGGTTCCTACATTGACAAAGCAGTCAACTTCGTCACGCATCGCAAGGTCGATGGAACTCGTCTCGCCCGGGTTCATGTGGGCGTGGGTCCCTTTCGAGAGGTCGATACAGTACGGGAATCCGAAGATCCACGACCAGACCTGTCCGGGCCCGGCAATGTTGTAGTGCCCGCGCATGGCCATGATCGAGCACTTGGTGTGGGTGTTAAGGTCGCGGGTCAGGCTGATGGCCGCATCGATATTGTGGTTGCGTCCGTCAGTGTGCGTGCAGCCCATACCGAAGAAGATCATACAGAACCGTGCCTTCTTCATGATCTCGACAGATTTTACAATCGTCTCTTTCTTGATACCGGCAACGACATCAGGAATATCGTAGCCCCGGAGCACGGTCCTGAACGCATCGAAGAGTTCGTAGTCATGTCCCTGGTCGAGCATCAGGTGAATGTCCGCAAGTTTCGCGGTATCTGTCTGACGCGGATCGATCGAAAGGATTGTCCGCTGCATCTGTCCCTTCTGGGTGAAGTACCCCCGGGGGAAGATCGAGTACCGGGAGGTATGCCGGGGGTGGGCGTGCATCGGGTTGCAGCCCCAGAAGACCACGACGTCTGCACGGTTCTTTGCCTCACCAAGCGTGCAGCTCGGGTAGCCGTTGTCGAACATTGCCAGGAATGACGGGCCATGGCAGATGGTTGCACAGTTATCAAGGACGGCGCCGGATTTTTCGGCAATCCGTGCGACGGCACTCATGCCTTCGCAGTTGGTCGAGCCAAATCCATAGATAAGTGGCTTCTTCGCGGCAAGCATCGTCTTTGCGGTCCAGTCGATGGCCTCCTCGTAGGAGATCTCTTTCATGGAACCATCGGGCTGGCGCTGCCGGGGGAGCTTGGGCCGGGTCGGGTCGTTTGCATGGAAGAACAGGTTCGTCCCAATGATGCACGCGTTGTGGACTTCGAGTATCTTCTTGTTGTCGTCGGAAACGAGCACTTCGATATCATCGCAGGACGACCCGCAGTACGGGCATCCTACCTGGGTAATAAGCTTAGGCATGGTTAGTTCGCTCCTTCTTTCCAGAGACCTACCGCTCCCTGCACGAGCTGGAGTGCGGTCCTGCGTTTTTCGTCAGCTGCCGGTTCAACAGTGACCGGGAACCCGCTGTACTGGGGGGTGCCGGTGGACTGGGTCCTGGGAGGAACCACCTGGTTTGCCCAGACACCCTGCCGGATGTGGCAGAGGCCCGGCGGGCAGAACTGCGTTGCGTTGATGCACTTGACAATCACCGTGCCGCATTCGCTGGTGACTTTCACGTTTGTGTTCACCCAGATGCCGGCCTTTTTCATATCCCCGGGGTTCATCTCGATGATCGAGCACGCATCGAAGTAATCGGGATTTGTCTTTCCCTTCTCCATTGCAGCGCCTTCCTCTATGGAACGCTGGGTTATCATATTCAGGTTGATTTTTGTCATGCTTTCTCCCCGCATTACACCGGCGCAAGTACTTCGGTCTCTCCTCTTCCGGAGAGGGTGATCACCTGGTACGGGCAGGCCCTGACACATACGCCGCATCCGGCGCAGAGTTCCATTTTCACGTCAAGACTGATCGATTTCCCATTCACGACCTGGTAGATCTTCTCTTTTGTCACCGGGTCGAGCGTGTAGAGCTCGAGGGCATTGACCGGGCAGGAGACTACGCAGTTCCCGCATCCGGTGCAACGGTTCACATTTACATGCATTGAAAACGCCATGCACATCACTCTCGTTTGATAAAAGTTAACAAATTTTTATTTAATTGATCTTAGGTTTACTATAATTAATAAACATTTGGAAATGTAATTTTAACAGTATTAAACCTCGTCGTGCGATTAGGGGTGCCGAAGGTGTATTTTGTGTAACCTCCATACTGATGCAATACCTGCCGGCTGTTTTACAAAACCGGGTCCCGGTGCAGGGGAATTTTTATTTTTTCATATGGAGCGCTGATTTTTTGCGAGGCCCGTTTTCATCCAACAGCGAAAATCAGGACCAAAAAGAGTAAACCTTCCGTACCCCCATCGTAGTGTAATGGTGGAAGAGAAGTACAAGATCGTCGTTTTTGGTGCGTTCGGGGCAGGAAAATCCACATTTATCCAGACACTCGACCCGCAGGCAAAACATATTGAGGCCGACTGCCCGGAGAAGGGCACGACGACCATTGCGCTCGACTATGGCCGCGTGCAAATCGGTGAGAAGAGAATCTATTTGTACGGGACCCCGGGGCAGGAACGGTTTGAGTTCGCCCGTGACATTATCGGCAGGGGTATGGACGGAGCGATCCTGCTTGTCGATACAACCGTGCCGGTGGACGAGTTCATCGACCATCTCTACCGCTCAATTGATGCTGCGAAGATCCCCTTTGTCGTGCTGCTCAACAAGTGCGACGCAGCCGGGGCACAGCCGGATACTGCAAAGGCACATTTTTCCGTGGCAGAGACAATAGCAGTGTCGGCAAAAGACCAGCGCGAAGCCCGGGAGGCGCTTGAAGGGTTCATCGGCACGCTCCGGCCGCATAATTCCGGTAATAAAACAGCGGCCTGATCAGATGACGGCATGAAAAAAATCCTGGTAAATCCGGGGTATCTTCACTTTTTACAGCACTTCATGTACACTACCGTAAAACCCCTGCGAAAATTTTAGTTCATTCAGATTGGCATTTATTAAAAAGGGGCAGTAACACCAGAATGCACGGGGCCGGACTTTTTTTAACGCATGCATCTATTCATGATCATGACAGATAGTCCGGTCACCCTGAGAACCGGAACTGCAACAATCCTCACAAATGGAGGTTTTTTCCCGTGGAACTAAATATCCTGTATACCACGCTCTCAATCATTGTCGGGTTAGCCGTGGCCTTTATTACCTATTTCGTTATCGGATGGCTCAAAGAGAAAGCAAAAGGAACCAACAACAAGCTTGACGACATTATCCTTGCCGCTGTTCATAAACCGCTCGTCATTTTTATCATCGTGACATCGGTCTATTTATCAGTTACCGTTTATAATGTATTTCCGGAATCGCTTGGGCCGTTTGAAACAGACAGGCTTGTGAATACATTTTTCATTCTCCTCTTTGCATGGGTAACATCATCGTTCTCGTATGATTTTATCCGAACTTACGGTGGCATTGTTGCAGAAAGGACCGAATCTGACATTGATGATCGCGTAGTCCCGAAACTTGCAAAGACCGTAAAATACATGATCTGGTTTGTCGCCCTGCTCGTTATTATTGGCATGTATGTAGCGGATATCACGCCGATATTAGCCGGCGCGGGTATTGCAGGTATTGCCGTTGCGCTCGCTGCACAGGACATTCTCGGCAATATTTTTGGCGGGACCGTTATTGCCATGGATAAACCGTTCAAAATAGGCGACCGGATAGAATACAATTCGCTCATCGGAGACGTCGTGCAGGTTGGACTACGCTCCACCCGGATACGGACGACTGACAACCGGATTATCACAATTCCCAACAAGAAACTCACTGAAAGTGACATCATAAACTATTCATTGCCGGATCCCAGTCTCAAGGTCTATATCCCGTTCTCTTTTGCATACGGTTCGGATTTTAAAAAAGTAAAGAAGGTCCTTCTTGAGATTGCCCATGACTCAGCGGAAAAAACCCCTTGGGTGATGTCCGATCCGGAGCCGTCGGTTTATATCCTTGAGTTCGGGGATTCATGTGTCAATGGAAAAATGATTGTCTGGACAAACAGTTTTCATAATGTATGGGATGTGAAAGACTGGATAAATGAGCAGATCGATGAACGGTTCGCAAAAGAAGGTATTGAAATCCCGTATAACCAGGTCGAAGTCAGGATGCGCGACGGGAAATGAAAAATGAGTGGTCCGGAGCCTGTAATCTCTGCATACCGGTGGTGAGGAAAATCCGGCCCAGGCTCTCATAAAACATATTTCAGGAACGGAACAACAGGTGTCAGGTCCCGCCGGTAAACGCCCGTCCTGGTGTCCTTCCCTTGTTCTCCCACTACTTCTCTTCTCCGTATGTCCCTGAATACGTGGACTTCAGCAGAATCCGGACGCCCTTCCTTCCAGAGTTTCTGGATCTCGTCCTGGTTCATCCATACCCTATCGCAGGTTCTGGTTGACGGTGATTACCTCTTTACCGCACTTTGAGCCTGACTCTCTGGTCCTGCCGGCCCGGGTATTCATGGAAGAAGTGGATGCAGGAAATCTGAAATTCGCAGGTTCCTGCTGACCCGGGCACTGCTGTCAATTAATATGAATAACCATGAAACAAAAATCGTTCTGGAACAAAAGGAAATGAAACGATGAGCACATCAACAAATGTTGTCAGGGATTATTCCTTCCTTGTTGAGGCAGCAAAAAATCTCGGTGCGGCTGACGCAAAAGTGATCCCTGCATCGGAGATCGTGGTTGAGAACCGCGTGGCACTCAAGTGCCGGGCCGGCTGCATCGGGTATGGGAAAAAACTCACCTGTCCCCCGCACGTCCCGACCCCGGATGAGTTCCGGAAGATCCTTTCAGAGTACCGGTATGCCCTGCTCGTAAAATTTGTCTCTCCTGCACATGCTGACCCGGATATTATCTGCTCGATCTACCGGTACTGGCTTGACGCTGCGGCACCGGCCGACAAGAAGGCAGCCGCTGAAAAGTTCTGGAAGGACCATTTCAACGGTACCGGCACGTTCGCGCCCATGATGCTTGAACTTGAGCGCCTTGCCTTTAACTCGGGAAACCCGTTTGCCCTTGCATTCATCAACGGCTCGTGCCGGCTCTGCGAAACCTGCAACGTGAAAGGAGGGATCTGTGTCCACCCGACGCAGGCCCGGATCCCCGAGCATGCGGTCGGTGTGAACATGGTCGCAACCTCAGCAAAGGCCGGGATGCCGATAAAATTCCCGGTCGAAGGGAATCCCGAACTCATGGCCCTCCTTCTTATTGATTAAGACCAGAGAGGGGATTAAGGAAGTACAGTCGTGACAGACAAACAAAAACCGTTTGTATGGCAGATGAATACCGACGGGCCTGAAACATACGAACGGTACATTGTCCCGACATGGATGCTCGACTGGACCGGGGACATCATCAGTGCCGGAGGAGTCAGCCCGGGAAAACGGGTGCTGGATGTTGCCTGTGGTACCGGGATCGTGGCACGGAAGGCCGCCGGCCTGGTCGGACCGGGAGGCAGAATCGCCGGCCTTGACACAAACGAGGGGATGCTCCGGGTTGCCGGAAACTGTGCAGGACGGGAGGGATTGACGACCATCGGGTGGTACCAGAGCGACGTATCCCGTATGCCGTTTTCCCCCGGGCAATTCGATATAGTACTCTGCCACTAGGGACTCCAGTTTTTCCCGGACAAAAAAGCAGCCCTGCAGGAAATGGCCCGGGTCCTTGTACCGGGAGGACAGCTTGTCATGGGGGTCTGGGGCCGGGCTGAAAATTGCCCGTTTGTAATAGCCGTAACTGACGTCATTGGGAAGTATCTTGGGGAGAATTCGACAGCCCTGTTCCAAAAGGCCTGTTCGCTCTCCGATCCCGGGGAACTGCGAAACATGGTTCGTGATGCCGGGTTTTCCAACATAACAATCAGGGCCGGGGTAAAAATTTCCCGTCATCCCTCACTTTCAGAGCTCCTCCCCGCGTATTTTTCGATATTCCCGGTCGCCGCAGATATTGCAGCAATGCAGGAAGAGGAGCGGGCCCGGATGTTTTCCTGCATGGCAACGTCCCTTGAGGACTACCGGGAAAAGGACGGTCTTGCGGTACCAACGGAAAATTATATTTTGACTGCTCAAACGCGGCAATCATGATTTTTTTGGAAGTTTAAGTATAATGAACCCGGACAGGAAATTATCTCCCCCTTTAAGCATATGTTGACCTCTCCGACGGATTCACGTACTGTCACGAAACAAAGAAGCATTTTTTTGTAAAAACAGGGAAGTAAAAACCACACACTGCTTCATTAGACGCACTCCAAATATCAATAAACAACATTTTTCTTGTGAATCGGTGACTCCCTATCATGGATGTGGGACTATGGGTCATCTCAAAATGCCGCCGGAAAAAGCACTCCTTCTGATTTCTGAGAGAATCGATGATATAAAAAATATCAAAAAAGATCCGGACGGCCTGGAATATTACGACTTTATCCGCTGGTGTTCGAAGACCTGGTCGGTAATTGATGAAATTTACGGAAGCGGGGATCCTCACTCCGAAGAACTGCGCTTAATCGGACTTCCGGGTTGTGCCTGTAACGCCAACAGGGAAACCCGGATCCTTGCTGACTTATTCCAGTCCCGGTTGCAGGACTATATTGACGAAATTAAGTCCTCCCCGGAATAAGAACCGGGAACAAAACAAAAAATAACTGATTTTTATACTCTTACTCAACAACAGCGTGGAGGATCACGACCCTCTCTTTTGGCCGGTCGCCCGGGAGGGTTCTCACATTTCCAATCTTATCCACGACATCCATGCCTTCGACAACTTTCCCGAAGACCGGGTGTTTGCTGTCGAGGAAGTTGTTATTCACGAGATTGATAAAGAACTGTGAGCCCCCGGTGTTTGGGCCGGCGTTTGCCATCGAGATGGTGCCCCGGTCGTTCCGGTTGTGGTCTGTGAACTCGTCTTTTATCGCGTAGCCCGGACCGCCGCACCCGGTACCGGTCGGGTCACCGCCCTGTATCATGAACCCGGCGATCACCCGGTGGAAGATAACGCCGTCATAGTAACCTTTCTTTGCGAGCGTTTCGAAGTTGCCGGCCGTGATCGGCATCTCGGGATCGAGCGCGATCGTGATGTTGCCCATATTCGTTTCGAGCCGTACCCGTTTACCGGGTTCCTGTGCTGGTGCCATGATTACTCGGGAAGTATTGGTATGCAGAGGATATTTTTGTTGTGGGGTGGGGCAGGGAAAAACCATTCGGGATTTTCATCAGCCTTCCGGTAAAAAATCTGACCTGTAATAGGGTGAAAGGCCGTGTAAGCCGGTCCCACTTACACTATTTCCGCGTGCAGGATTGTCACGTTTGTGAGCGGCCTGCCCTTTTCACCGGTTGGCACATTGGCAATTGCATCCACAACATCCATCCCGTCAATAACGGTGCCAAAGACCGGGTGTTTTTTATCAAGGTGATTGTTGTTCACGAGATTGATGAAAAACTGCGATCTCCCGGTGTCCGGGTATCCCGTGTTTGCCATTGCGACTGTGCCCCGGTTGTTCCGGTTGTGGTTTGTAAACTCATCGGGAATTGTATAACCCGGACCGCCACGCCCGGTACCGGTCGGATCGCCGCCCTGTATCATAAATCCGGGGATCACGCGATGGAAGATAACGCCGTTGTAGTAGCCTTTCTTTACGAGCGTCTCAAAATTCCCGGTCGTGATGGGCATATCGGGGTTAAGTGCAATCGTAATATTCCCCATCGTTGTCTCAAGCCGGACTTTGTCCAGTGATACAGGGGTCGTAGCCTGCGTTGTTTCCGGTGACTGCCCGGTCGTTTGGGTCCCGGCGGTCTGCGTACACCCGCAGGAAACAAGCAGGGCACATGCGATAAGGGCGAAGATAAAGACCGTTTGTGTACGGGTCATAACTACCGGTAATCCCGGCGCGAAAAAAAGGTTGTGTAAAAAGAGGATTACGGGGTCTTCGGCTTATCACTGTCCGACTTGCCGGCCACTTCACCTTTGCGTGTCAAAAGGAATGTGAGGCCCAGCACGACAATAATTGAGACCACACCGGTCGCAACGATCCATCCTCCCTGCGTTGTCGAGGACACATAATCGTTTGCCGCTACATCGATCCCAAGGATTGCGTACGTGTTGCCGTTTGAATCATTTGCAGAATCATCAATCGGTGCATAAGCGGACATAAACGATCCCCACGAATCCGAATAGGGCTCCGGGGATGTGGTCGGGCCTGAAAGTGCCGCAAAGATCATCATCTTGTCCGGGGAGTCATCCACCTGTCCGATCCGTGCGGATCCCTGCGGGTCATAGGGATACAGGTCATCGACAAGGAACGTGGCGGACTTGTCAGTCGTGTTCACCTTCACGATATACGCGTTGATGATCTGGTCGTTCATGCTCCGCATCGTGCGGAGTTTCTTTGCAACAGCAAGGTACTGCGCAGTGTTCTCATCGCCGGGTTTGAGACCGGAAATCTCGCTTGCATTGATCTGCGTGGCCATCGTGCCGGCTGTTGTCTTGAGCCCGGACTGTGCGGTGTTCTTGAGCGCAGTATTTGAATTAGTGTATGCAATTGCAGTCAGCCCGGCAATAATGACAACCGCAATAATGGCGGCAGCCCAGAGTTTTCCAGAACATGAACAGGTCTGTGCCATATCAGTATCTCCTCCTCATAAAAATTCCAATCACAAGCACGGTCGCAAGAACTCCGATGACAAGCGCCGGCGCGGGAGCCGGGGAATATGTCCTAGTCGGGGTTGGAGCCGGTGAGAGCGTGGCTGCAAGCGGTGCAGTCTGCCCTGCGGTCACGGTTGTTGTTGTCGTGTAGTCCATATATCCGGCCTCTGAAAGGCGGACGACGTGGTTGCCCGGTGAAAGGTCCGTCACGGTAAGCGGGGTATAGCCCCGGAACAGGTTATCGGTATATACTTCAGCGTTTGAGGGTGACGAAGCAATCGAAAGGCCGCCGGTCTGCTGGACAACCGGGGTCGGGGTTACACCGATCGGTGTCAGGGTCGCGGTAATTGTCGTGACCGTGTTTGCCCTGAGGTAGACCGTGTTCATCCAGTCGTTGTAACCGGCTGCGGTCACCTTGAAGAGGTGGTTACCGGAGGTGACACCGGACTGCTGGAAGACTCCCGCGGAATTCGTGGTCCCGACCTGCATGCTGTCCATGTAGACCTTTGCACCCGGGACTGAAGTAAGGTAGAACGACCCAAAGACGGCAGTTGACATCGTAACCGGCAGGTTCTGGGACTGGCCGGCATTTACCCAGACAGTCGTGGAATAATCGTTGTATCCCGGAAGTTTGAGGACGACCTGGTGGCTGCCCGGGTACAGGTTTACGGTCAGCGGAGTTTTTCCGTAATAATTGTCATCGATATACACCGATGCGTAGTTCGGGTTCGAGGTCACGTATGCCGTGCCGGTCTGCCGGGGCTGCGGTGACTGGGAAAGGACCGGGTAATAGGTTGCAGTCTGTCCGGCATACACGGTAACAAGCGCGGAATCCGGGGTGTACCCGCTCAGCGTTGCTTTCATCGAGTAAGAGCCGGGGGAGAGGCCGTAGAAGGTCATCGGTGAATATCCCTTAAATTCACCGTTCAGGTAGAGCGCCGCGCCGGACGGGCTTGACTGTGCGTAGATCTGGCCGGTTGTTACCGGGGGGATAGTCGGAATGGTAGTCGGGATTGTTGTCAGTGGGTTGATAGTCGCATATACGGCAACATGCTCGCCTGATTCCGGCATATGGGACGGTTCACCGGTCCATTGATTGTAGCCCGGCTTTGTTACCTTAATTGAGGAGACCGGTGTCCCTGTGGGAGATACTGCGACTGAGAGGATGCCTCCGGCAATCGTTCCTTCAGATTTGCCATCAAAATATACCGTTGCACCATCGACATTACAGTACACATCAATCCAGCCTTTCCCGCCGCCGAGTGTCACAGGTTTTTCCGTGGTGGGTACGGCAGTCGGTTCAGTTGTCTCTCTTGTCAGCGTGGGCAGGAGTGTTGGTTCTTCAGTCGGTTCTTCAGTAGTCTCAATGATCACCGGGCCCGGTTCCAGCGGGATGCCGGATAATTCACCGGCCGCTGATGTAAGCGGGACACAGATGATCAGGCCAAGTGCCAGTACAAGCACGAGGGTAAGCAGTTTCTTTGTCACACTATCTCTTCCTGTAAGTATACATCTGGCATATGCTGCTATAAATAAAAGCGTGATTTGTCAGGCACCCTTTAAAGATCCGGTGCAGGATTATTCGCCGATTTGTATTTCCCGTGAATATCGTTTCAGTTGTTTATAATAAATGAAGGGCTCCTGAAAAGTTCCGGGACAGAGGGGATAAAAACAGTGACCGGATCCCCTTTCCGTCTGCGGGTAGTTTTTATTTTAGAGATGTTTGTTTATTACACAAGCGAGACGGTGCATACCCTCTTTTATTTTTTCTTCATCGGCATTAGAGAAGTTGAGCCGGATCGTATCGTCACCCCCGCCGTCAACAAAAAACGGCATGCCGGGCAGGACTGCCACCTTACCCGCAATTCCTTCGCGGAACACGGTCATGGCAGAAAGCCCTTCAGGGAGCGTTGCGGTCAAAAACATACCTCCTTCCGGTGTTGTGTGGGAAAGCGCCGGCATCAGGTCGTCAAAGAGATCACACATGAGCCTGCACTGCCGACCATAGACAGCGACGATCTTCTTGATATGGCTGTCGAGGTCGTGCGTTTCCAGGTACCGGGAAAGGATCAACTGGCAGAGGAAGTTTGAGTGCAGATCAGCGGCCTGCTTTGCGGTATTGAATGCATCGAGAATTTGTTTTGGAGCATACATCCAGCCGATACGCATGCCCGGTGCGGTAATCTTGGAAAACGATCCGGAGATTACGGACTGGCCGGGAAGATAATATTTTACCGGGCGACGTGGTTTACCGTCAAAGAAGAGCTCGCCAAATGCGTCGTCCTCGTAAAAAACGGTGTCTGTGCCTTCGAGGATCTCTGCGATCTCCCGGCGCCGGTCCTGCGAGTACGTGCAGCCCGAAGGGTTCTGGGAGTTCGGGATGCCGTAGAAGAATTTTACCGGCGAAGAATTTATCATTCTTTTAAACGCCGCCGGGTCCGGCCCTTCACTGTCAAGCGGCACGGCATCAAAGACTGGTTCATAGAGCGAGAAAGCTTCGATTGCGCCGAGATAACCCGGCCGTTCCATGCCAACGTGATCGCCGGGGTTTACAAAGATTTTTGCAAAGAGATCGAGGCACTGCTGCGACCCGTTCACGATCTGAATCTCGTCAGCCGTCGCAGGGATCCCAAGCCGTTTGCGGTACCGTGCAGCAATGTACTCACGCAGCGGGCGGTAACCGTCGGTTGTCGAGTACTGCAGGGCGGTCTGTGGATCTGAAGTAAGGACGTCCCGTGCAGCAGCTGTTATTCCTTCCGTATCGATGAGTGCGGATGAGGGAAGCCCTCCGGCAAACGAGATAATCGAAGGGTCGGAAGAGACCCGGAAGAGTTCCCCGAGAAATGAGGCCGGGGCGTGCTGGATCCGCCGGGCAAACTGAAATGTCATGGTGCACCTGTAAATGAAAAATCAAAACCGTTTTGTATATTGGCTGTACCACAAAAAATTGTTTATTGTCTTTTTGTCCGTGCAGTAAAAAAAATCCGGCGTTCGCACACCTTATCTCTGTTAAACGATAAAATTCCTTCCTGGTATGACACTGACACGGGCTGATGACGCGGCTGCCTGTTTTTCCGGCGGATTTTCCTGTTCGCAGGCAGTATGTGCTGCATTTGCAGAAGATTTCAATATTGATCGAGAGACGGCGCTCAGATTATCCTGCGGGCTTGGCGGCGGAATGGGACACTCAGGGAATACCTGCGGTGCGATCACCGGTGCGCTCATGGTGATCGGTATGAAATACGGCCGGACAAAAGCCGAAGATACAGCAGCAAAAGAAAAGACCTACGCACTCGTAAACGAGTTTATTACCGAGTTTTTGCGCCGGAACCATTCGCTTAACTGCACGGAATTGATCGGCCACAATCTTTCCGATCCAAAAGAGCTTGCTTTTGCACGGGAAAACCATCTCTTCCGCACAAAATGCTCAAAGTTCGTTTATGATGCCGGGGAAATCCTTGAAAAAATTTTATAAATTTTTGTGGGGGTAATCCCCCGTGCAAAGCGGAGTTACGCCGCGTCAGCCATCTCGATTTTAATTATCTCTGATGACAGTGACTGGATCGTACGGTGCAGGTCGGCTTTCTGTTCCTCCTGCACCTGTCCGATAGCCTCTTTGAGACGGTCGAGCGCCTCTCCTTTGTTTGCACCTTCGCAGACAATCCCTGGAATCTCAACGCAGCGGGCGGCAAATCCGCCTTCTGCGCCAGGTTCAAGGACGATTGTGTATTGCATGATCCACAATGTTTCACGGACTGGTATACAGCCTTTGTTGTCGGTAAAGGATACACGCGGGCATTTTTTGGCAGGTAAATCCGGTTGCAGTAGCAACCATTATAAAGAGTAAATAAAAAAGAACACGGTCCCCAGTTTCCCAGGGAACCGGTTTTTGTGCTTATTGTTGCTATCTTTGTTCTTCTTGTGCAGTGTTCGTATTTACTTCATATCGTATAGGTGAAATACCACCATCCGCCTGGATTGGAATTTGTGTAAATATCCGTACCGACGGCCGTCACTCTCCACCGCCCGGGCTGTGCGCCAACGAAATTAAACGTGCATGATGGTGTTGTGACAGTCAGGGATGGTGAAGTTCCCCATATGCCTGAATATTCGTACTGGCGTTCAACTAAGTAGCTGCTCGCCCCGGGGACCGGTTTCCATGTAACGGTTGTTTCACGCGGGTAATGATAGAAGACGGTATTGTTTACCGGTGATGTTAGTACCGGTGTCGCAAGCTTGACTCCGGTGCTATAACTGAAAGTTCGCCATGCGGACGGGAGCGAAGACAGGTAGGTCCCGGTGCTGTCCAGTGCCGTGATTCGCCAGGCGCCCGGCTGATCACCGATGAAATCAAACGTGTAATATGTTGCAGTATTACCTGTTATCGTGACGGTTGGGTATGTATGCCATGTACCATCACTGTACATCCGTTCTACGAGGTATCCCGTTGCATAGGGCACCGGTTTCCATGCCAGTGTTGTTGTGCGGGGGTAATGGTACAGTTTCGCACCGCTAAATGGTGAAACGGCAACCGGGGTCGCCAGTCTTGTTGTTGCAGCTGTTATGGGACCTGCGGCTTCAGTGGATGGCGATGCCGGCAGCCCGGCAGTACTGACATCAGTTGTTCCTGAACCTGTTGCACCGGTATCCAAAGCTAAATGGACCGGTGAAACTCCCGTTCGTGCTGAGGCAGTATCAGCAAAAACGACCGGGATGCAGACCATACAGAGCAGGAATACAAGTATTCCGGATGTAATTATCATCTTTTTTTGTCGTCTCATCGTTATCATCCTCTTCGATCCATACCTGACGGTATTCAACAACTCAAACATGCTCGTGGGATTACAGGAATTCACCGGTTAAAGGAATCCCGGCTCATCTGTTCTGCCAGGTCCTGTTATTGGACAATCTGTCTGTATGATCGCCCATTCATCCACGGGCAAATACTATAATTCAATTATTATATTAAAATAGTTTGCAATCGGAAAACGGTTTCCTTCTCCTGATATCTGGCTGGTAATTTCAGATTTTAGAGGATATTACAGAGCCTGTTGAGAATGTACTTGAGACATTTAAATTGGAAAAGAACGTGGACCCGGGCACTCGTACCTGCTGGATCATCAGTTTATTACGCAACAGGTTTGTCTATTAATTCTTCAGGCCTTCATCTGCTATCCGCTGTACCGCAATCTCGCAGTAACGCGGATCAATCTCGATCCCCATTGCCCTGCGGTTACACTGCGATGCGGCAATAAGCGTGCTCCCGCTGCCCATGAACGGATCGAGCACGGTATCCCCGACAAACGAAAAGAGTTTCATGCACCGCAGCGGCAGCTCCACCGGAAAAGGTGCAGGGTGGCCGATTTTTGTCTTGCGCTCTCCGTTAAACGTCCAGAGCCCGTTTGTCCACGCGAGAAATTCATCCCGCGTAATATCGGACTTACGCGAACCGCTCGTTTTCTTCCATGAGTTCTTGTAGAGCACTACAATCAGTTCTACAGGAGCGATGACATATGGCGCTGACGCGCTCGCCCAAGAACCCCACGCGGTCCGGCGAGAGATGTTTCCCTCGTTCCAGACAATTGTGGAGTGGTAGGCAAAACCGCAGTCCTTTGCGAGGGTAGTGAGATCTGCGCCAACGCTCTGCTGGCCGTTCTTGTTTTTGTCAAGCGGGATATTGAGGCAGAACCGGCCGTCGTCTTTAAGCGAGCGGTAACAGCGCTTCATCCAGCGCTTCGAAAATTCAAGATATTGTTCGTAAGTAAGATGGTCGTCGTGGGAATTGTACTTGATATCTACGTTATACGGCGGTGAGGTGACCACGAGATCGATCCCCTGCGCCGGGATGCGTCGCGTGACAAAAATATCGTCGTTGATGATCGTGAGGTCATCGTTTTCGAAAAATGTTTGCCGTCGCATGTAGTTGTTCCTGAATCAGGGTTGATCGTCATACCTAAAGTATTTCCCGGATAGCATGGCACCGGGATTTTTACGTATAAGCACGGAATAGTATCTTATGCACAAAGAGCCCGGCCCGGCTGCGACCTATACCTATACGCCAATTGGAACGATACATTCTCCTTTCACAGATATTGCCGGAATGCCCATCCAACCAGTTGGTGCCCGGGGTGTCAGGGGCACAATCGAGATCCGGGACGATCTCTGCGAGGGACTTTGTGACCTTGCGGTATTCTCCCGCATTATTTTGATCTACGCTCTCCACCGGTGCTCGGGTTACAGCCTCACAGTCACGCCATTTCTTGACCCGGTGCCGCACGGGATTTTTGCGACCCGGTCGCCGAAACGCCCGAACGCTATCGGGCTTTCTGTAGTAAGACTCGCGGGTGTGGACGGCTGCACAATTACAATAGAAGATGTAGATGTGCTTGACGGGACCCCGCTTCTTGACATCAAGCCGTATGTCCCGTCATTTGACGCGTATCCTGATTCCTGCTGCGGGTGGTTCGAGAGCGTGGCAGAAAACGCAAAAGAGACCCGGTCAGACAACCGGTTCCGGTAGCCCCCATTTTTCCGGGTAATTTTTTAGAATTCTTAATACCTTCCAGCGCCGCATGGTAGATCTGTTATGGCAGAACAAGAACCGCTTCGCGGTATTCCCGGCATCCTGCGTCCGTTCAAGGAATATATCAAAAGCCTTGGTTTAAAGGAAGGCGACCAGATCGTTTACTACGGTTGCGTGGGTACCTGCACGCCGTTTGTTGAACTGCTTGCGGTTTCGATCCGGGGTTTCCACTTAAAACAGGTCTTTGTCCCTCTGCTTGATGAGGAAAAGACCCGGGCAATCCACGATGTGCCGGACGTAGGGATGCAGGCTTCGGGGGATCATGTATCCCTCTCTCCCAAAGTAATAGTCATCATGGGCGGGCTTGCGATGCCAATGATGCCAATAACAAAGGAACAGGTGCGTGACCTTGCTGCCCGGCACAACGGGGCAAAAGTGGTAGGCGTCTGTTTCCAGGACATGTTTAACCGGGCCGGCTGGACGGGCACGGTGCCGTTTGATTTTACGGTCAACGCGATGATCGAGCCGATTACTGTGACCAAAGCGTGAATTTTTTTATTTTTTTTGGAAAGTCATCCCGTCTTCACACGTTCCCGGAAAATCTAAAAAAAGGGCGTACACTTTCCTGCCTGGCTGCCTGCACGGACGATACCTATTTTCACCTTTTACGGCACACCAGTATGCATGGCTTCTTTTGTCCACCGCATAGAAGTTCACTATAAGAAAGATCCACGCCTTAAAAGCCGGACGGACCGGATCCGTTCGCTTGGATTTTTGGTCGATGAACTTCACCTGGTCGATGTTTACACGATAGCAACCTCCCGGGATTTTACCCGTGAAGAACTTCTCGGCATCGGGACCCGTTTGTCAAACCCGGTTGTTCAGGAATTTGTGGTGGATGAAGCGACAACGGCATTTTTCGATTATGCAATCGAAGTCGGGTTTTTGCCGGGCGTGACCGATAACGTGGGGACAACCGCCCGCCAGACAATTGAGGATTATCTCCGGATCAGGTTTGCTGAAGAAGACGGGGTATATTTTTCGCAGCTCTATTTTGTCCGCGGGCATGTTCCCCCTGAGACGGTGGCCCGGCTGGGCAGCACGCTTGCAAACCCGCTTGTGAACCGTGTCGTCATAAAGACCCGCGGGGAATACGGCGACAAAGGGATGGACCGGGCGGTCCCCCGCGTACACTTAAACGAGGTGCGGAGTGTCGGCCTTGTTGACCTTGATATCCCGGATGAAGAACTTGTCCGGCTCGGAAAAGAGGGGATCATTGATCCGGAGACCGGAGCCCGCCGGGGACCGCTCGCGCTTGACCTCGCCCAGCTCCACGCGATCCGCGACTATTTTGACGAAGTCGGAAGGTGGCCGACGGATGTGGAGATCGAATCGCTTGCCCAGACGTGGAGCGAGCACTGTAAGCACACGATCTTTGCCTCGGCAATAGACGACGATGTTCCAAAAGGGCTGTACAAGACATTCATCCAGGCAGCGACAAACGAGATCCGGAAGGAGAAAGGCGACCGGGATATCTGCGTCACGGTCTTTACGGATAACTCCGGCGCGATTGTCTTTGATGACGAACATCTTGTGACCCACAAGGTCGAGACCCACAACTCTCCATCTGCACTTGACCCGTTTGGCGGGGCACTCACGGGAATCGTCGGGGTCAACCGGGACACGATCGGGTTTGGCCTTGGCGCAAAACCCTGCATGAACGTGTATGGTTTCTGTGTTGGTGACCCGGCAGTGGATATCAGGCTGTTCCGGGGAAAAGACAAAAAGAACCCGGTGCTTTCGCCACGGCAGATCCTTGACGGGGTTGTCCGGGGCGTTGGCGTTGGCGGGAACTGTTCAGGTATCCCTACACCGCAGGGGTTCTGCTACTTTGACAACCTGTACGCGGGAAAACCGCTGGTCTTTGCCGGAACGGTCGGCGTGATGCCAAGAGAGACTGACGGCATTAAACTCTACGAGAAAAAAGCCGAGCCCGGCGATCTCATTGTGATGGTCGGCGGTCGGGTGGGAAAAGACGGTATTCACGGCGCCACGTTCTCATCAGAAGCGCTTGACCCGGACAGCCCGGTAACGGCAGTCCAGATCGGCGACCCGATCACGCAGAAAAAATTCTCCGATGTTCTTGTAAAAGAAGCCCGGGACCTTGGACTGTACCGGAGCATCACGGATAACGGTGCCGGCGGGCTTTCCTGCTCGGTTGCAGAGATGGCAAAGGAGAGCAACGGTTGCCGGGTCGACCTTGACAAGGTGCCCCTCAAGTATCCCGGTATGGCACCGTGGGAGATCTGGATCTCGGAGTCGCAGGAACGTATGACACTTGCCGTCCCGCCGGAAAAGATCGATGAGTTCATGGACCTTATGAAGCGCCGCGAAGTTGAGGCGACCGTGATTGGCGAGTTTACCGCCAACGGCCGGTGCATTGTCGAGTGCCAGGGTATCGTCGCCATGGACATCGAACTTACATTCCTCCATGACGGCCTGCCCAAAAAGACTCTCACGACAAAACAGGTAACGGTTAATAATCCCGAACCGGACCTCCCCTGCCCGGAACGTCTTGACGACACGCTTGTTGCGATGCTTGGCCGTAAAAATATTTGTTCCACGGAATTTGTTACGATCCAGTACGACCATACCGTGCAGGGCGGACACGTCCTCGGGCCTGTACAGGGAAAAGGCCGGGTCCAGGCCCCGGCAACGCTCTCAAAAGTTGTTACCGGATCGAAAAAGAGCGTGGGACTTTCGCAGGCGCTGTTTCCCTCCTATTCTGAGATCGATCCCTACAAAATGGCCGCTGCCTGCATCGATACGGCAATACGGAGTCTTGTCGCGCTCGGTATATCCACGGACGAGATAGCGCTTCTCGATAATTTCTGCTGGTGCTCTTCTGATGAACCGGAGCGGCTCTGGCAGTTGAAAATGGCTGCAAAAGGATGTTATGATGTTGCAAAAGCATTCGGCACGCCATTCATCTCCGGAAAAGACAGCATGTTTAATGATTTCTCCGGCTACGATGCAGAAAACAACCGGGTGAAAATTTCCGTCCCACCGACTCTCCTTATCTCCTCCATCGGGATCCATGCAAATGCATTAAAATCGGTCTCGATTGATGCAAAGATCGCAGGCGATCTTGTGTACGTGGTTGGTCAGACTGCGGAGGAACTTGGCGGTTCGGAGTATTTTGCTCATCTGGGATATGCCGGGAACACGGTTCCGAAACTGGACGCGGCAGCGGCAAAAGCGCGGTACCTCCGGCTCCACGATGCGATCTCCCACGAACTGGTCGCATCAGCATACCCGGTTAACCATGGCGGGCTCGGGGTGGCCCTTGCGAAAGTGGCTGTTGCAGGCCGGCTTGGCATGGACATCACGATCCCGTCTGCCATGCGGTCGGACTATTTCCTCTTCTCTGAAACGCTCGGCCGGTTTGTAGTGACAATTGCGCCGGACCACAAGAGTGAGTTCGAGCGGATCATGGGCGCAGATGCGCTGCTCGTCGGGAAAGTGGGCGGGAACCGGCTGCGGATTACCGGTAAAACGTTGCTTGCCGAACAGGAAATTTCAAAACTGGAAATGGCATACAAGGCGCCGTTTGGAGGGTTCTGATATGACCGCGATGTATCCGGCAGATAGCGGAAAGGAGCACAACCGGATCCCGGAAAAAGCCATTATCATGAGCGGGTACGGGATCAATTCCGAGATGGAGACCAGAGAGGCGCTCCTCCGGGCAGGGATGGATTCCGATATTGTGCATATCAATGACCTGATTGACGGGCGACAGAAATTATCCGGATGCCGGCTTCTTGTTTTCCCGGGGGGATTCTCGTACGGCGATGACACCGGTGCCGGCAATGCGTATGCAAACCGGCTGAAAAACAACCTCCACGATGACCTGCTGGAATTCCTTGACGGCGATAATCTTGTTCTTGGGATCTGTAACGGTTTCCAGATCCTTGCAAACCTCGGGCTTGTTCCCGCGTTTGACAAAAAATATTCGCGGGATATCGCACTCATGCCCAACCGGGGCGGACGGCTCGAATGCCGGTTTGTGACGATTAAACCGGTCGAGAAAAATATCTGGACTCACGGGATTTCCAAACTCTGGTGCCCGGTGTCCCATGGGGAAGGAAACCTTTCCTGTTCACCTGAAACGCTCCAGCGCATTAAAAAGAACAAACAGATCGCGTTTACCTACTGCCGGGAAGACCTGACTCCGGCCGGCGGGGAGTATCCCTATAACCCGAACGGTTCAGTAGAGGATATTGCCGGTATCACGTCAGCTGACGGCAAAGTGCTTGGGATGATGCCGCACCCTGAGCGGGCAATTGAGTTCACGAACCTCTACAACTGGCCGCTGTTAAAAGAGCAGATGAAAAGAAGCGGTGAAAAGATACCGGAAGAATCGATCAACATGGCTATCTTCCGGAATATTGTGAATTATTTCTCGTAAATTTTTAATTTTCCTGTCCCGGGTTATTGTGTGGTCACCCGAAAAGACCTTTCTTTTTCCCTTTTTTGCCTCCATGAGACGAGTTTTTCCCCTCCTCATCACCATAGGCAGCACTGCGGCGGGTCATATCATCTTTAAGTTCATCCGCAATCAGGGGGAGGTGAGAATATTTCTTTCTTGGGACCGACATCTGCGCCATGGGCAGTTCCCTTTTTGGTTGTTCTGTTTGTCGTGACCGTTCCATTTCAGCAGCGACGCGCTGGAGATCGGTGGGTTGTTCCTGTTGCTGTCCTTCAGCCGGGGGTGCTATATCGTATGTCGGGTCGCCATCTGTCCATGGGTCCCATTCTTCTGCCGGGTTTTCCTGCTGGACCGGCTGGCGCCCTCTTCGTTGTTTTACAACAACCGGTTCGGGTTCGGGCTCGTATTCCTGAGCTGGTACTGGTTTATCAGGGGGTGAGACTGCACGCCTTTTACCCGGCATGGCCGATGCAAATGTAGCACCGCACCGGGTACAGAATTTTGATTGCATTGATGGAGCCGTATTGCCACAGGCCGGGCAGACTGGTTTTGCCAGCGGACCGCCGCATGCATCACAGAATATGGCTTTTTTGTCGGACACCGTGGCCCCGCATGTCGGGCAGACCGGAAATTCCTGCGGTGCTGCCTGCTCTTCTTCTAGCGGCGTCCCGCAGAGATCACAGAATTTTGAGTTATTGTCGGGGGCCGGTGCGCCACAGTTCCCGCATTTTTTTGTCATACTTGTCCCTTATGAATAAAAACGGCAGCGGCATAAAGTCTGCGGTTTTGTGATTGGTAACCCTGGACCGGTCTATGTTTTTCCGTCGTAGGATTACTGGTGGTTTTGGGTACGGGTTTCCGGATTAGGGAAAATTAGTATAAACCTGCCGGCAGTTTATTTGGCATGTGGGGACGGAAAATCCGGTTTGGGAAACCTTTTGCCTGGCACCCGGTTCAACAGTAAGGAAAATGAAACCCCCGGTTTGTCAGAGTGACCCGGGTTTAAAAACAGTTGTCCAGTTGATTCTCTTTAGACAACAATTAGGCGTTTCGAACCCGGTAACGCATGCGGTGTAATCGTGTGCAAAGAAATGAGGTCTTCATGCAATTCTATCGGCCATTTTATCGAACAAATGCCCAGTGTGGGTAAATGGATCGATTTGGTGCAGAAAGGGGTTTATGGCCTTTTTAGGATAACGTAAAATCCCACTATTTCTATTAACAATCAGACTTTTGAACGGCCACAAAACATGGCAATAAAAAAAAGTTTAGATATAGGGGTTCCGAAGTCCCTTGCCAACACCGAAGGTCTTGCGAGCTTCGAGAGTGTTGCGGTTCTTCGTGATCTTCTCGTTTGCAAGTTTGCTCACGAGTTCAAGACCGGGCTTGACCTTCTCGATGGGCTGGGTCTCAAAGACGCCAGCGGCCATTGCCTTTGCCCAGACCGAGTCACCAATCTTTGAACGGACAAAGACAGTGCTCCAGCCGTCAGGGCTGCCAACGGAACCGGTCGAGATATCAGCGAGGTTTGCCACATAGTCCATGCAGACGTGGCAGCCGGGCTGTTCGTACTTGTGGGTAACCTTGAGCGGCAGCTGAACGACCTGTCCGCGCTTGCCGTAGACCCAGAACTTGCCCTTCCCTATCTCCATCTTCTTGACGGACTCGAGCTTCATTGCCGCGTGGTCTTCCACGAGCTGAAGGATGCTCTGGTACGGGAAGTTCTCCATGCAGAAGATACCGACTGCAAGAGCAATCTTGTCGCCGACGTCTCTCCAGCCGAACGGGTACAGCTGACCCTTCCTGACTGCCTGCATCTGGCACGGGGTGCCAACGATACCGATCTTGTCCAGACCGTAGCTGCGGGTTGCTTCCTTGATTAAGGAAACGTTCGGGCTGATGTTGTACTTGGTGCCGCGTGCCGCGAGCAGTTCTGCCTTTGTAGTCGCAACGACTGGTTTTGGTCTCCAGTGGTGCGGGACCGCAGTTCCGCACATGTCGTTGTCGTCACCGTCGTCGTAGGTTCCTGCTACAATGGCGCCGTCAATGATTCCCTCTTCGAGTGCATATGCAAAGAGCGAGGTAACGATACCGCCGTCCTGTGCACCCTTGAGAATCTCCTTGTCGGTGCTCCGTGCTGACACACATGCCTTGTATTTACCGAGTTCTGCTCCCATTTCAATCACCCTCACTGAAGAGCCGCCATAATGGCCTCGTTGATCGCCTCGTACTCGCTGACTACGTCAGTGTTGTAGAACCCTCTCGGGCACTGGGAATAGCAGGCACCGCACTTGATGCAGAGGTCGCGTTCGCCGTTTGGCTTGCCGAACTCCATCGTGATTGCGCGGACCGGGCAGGCTGCTGCACAGCTGCCGCATCCCATGCACAGGCCCTGGTTGATGA
>DAOQAA010000014.1:0-39923 GCA_035353675.1 Methanoregula sp.
TGACTCCCTGGTTTTGGTGGAGAGACGCTTTAGCAAATGATTCAAATTTTCAAAATAATTTTTTGTAATTTTTATCAATTCTCGGCTCTGTTGAAATCCTTCCCCCATCACAGTGTTTGCGGTTGGTTCCAAGAAAATCTACAATGTATTGAACCTGATTTGAGGATATCAACAGAGCCGATAAATCTTAATGTCCGGGCAACGGGGATATGGCATTTCGTGTCGGCGATAAAAATGAAAGTATTTTTAACGATACGCCGACACCTCATATATAATAGGTCGTGGATTTTTGCATGGGTGACGAGTGGCAGCCTGAAGCAGTAATCCGGTTAAGACTGGATCGCCTTAAAAAAGAATATATTGAACACATCAGTGTCAACAGCGAAAAAATCGATGCTAATATCCCGGTTTTTTTCGGGCAGGTCATTACCGTTCTTGACAAAACGATTCCTGACCTGAGTGTCGATCTTTTTGACAGGTTTATTGACGCAATGGCATTTGCAGTAATTGAAAAGTCAAAAAGTTCAGAGGATATTTCGTTTATTGAGAAAGTATACGAAAACGCCCTGCGCAGCAAGCGCGGGAACCAGGGTCGCACGGTTTATGACATCCAGCTTGGCATTAAGATGATCAATACCGGGAAATATGCAGAAGCAGCCGAACAACTCAAGAAATACCGGACTATTGATGTTATAATCTGCCCGGCTGTCGCTTACTGTTACTTTGTCCTCTCCACCCAGCAGACGCCGGTTGAACCGCCCGAGGGGGGATTACAGCGTCCCAACAACATGGCTCTTGCCGCACGGGAACAAATGATCGAACTCGTCCGGCTTAAACCCCCGATTAACCGGCTCCAGGATCTCGAAATTGCAGAAGATCCAAGGATTAACAAGGTCTTCTGGTTCATGTTGAAACAGGCGATTGAATGGTTCCCAAGCGAACGCGAGTTTATCCGTATCGGAATAGAAAAAGCGTCACGGGACGGGAAACGTGACATAAAAGAGGACCTCCTCAATATTGCGATCGAGCGGTTTTACAAGGATATGTTCTTCCTGCGGGAGCTTTACAAACTCAAGCTCGAGAACCGCGATGCCGGTGGTGTTGCCGGGGTTGTAAAGCAGATGACACAGCAGTATCCAAATGACCTCGAACCGCTCTATTATGGGCTTAAACTCTCGATTATCTCCCTAAGGCCTGACACATATTCTGTTTTCCGGAAACTTGCCGTTAAAAAGAATATGCCTTTATCAGCACTTCTCCTTCTGGATTATTTGTTTGAGATGATGAGCGGCAAACAGGTTGAGGCAACTGCGTGCATGGAGGAGATCAAGAAGCGGTTTAAACCCAGTCACTATTTTGTTACGCTGCTTGAGTATGTGTCACATGATTTTCAGTCTGAAGACACAAAAAAAGTCAAACGGGCAAAAAAAGCAGTACTTGATGCAATCGACCAGTATTGTATAAAATTACTCAAGATTGAGGCGCCATAATGGAGGAGCATGAAATGAAAAACAAGGGTAGAGAAAAAACAGCTTGGATGACACAGCAGGTGGGCACAGTATGGCAGGAGTAGTGTGGGTTCTGATTGCGGCAGGCGATACGGCTGGTGCCGGTGATCTCGCCCGACAGGCCGAAGCAGAGGGGTACCGGGTAAAGGGACATGCCTCTTCCGGAAAAGAGGCAGTAAAACTGGCAGAGACTCACCATCCTGATATCGTTCTTGCAGATACAAAACTTCGCGGCGGTATGAGTATACAAGCCGTGGTGAAAAAAATCCAGGTCTCCTGCAGCATCCCGGTGGTGATAGTTGCCGATTCTGACGACGACGTTCCGGCCCTTCGCAGAAATGCCGCCTTCCCGTTCGGGTGTCTTGTCCGGCCGTTTGGGACACGGCAGTTCCGCCAGGTTATCGACGCCGCCGTGTTCCGGCACATAAGTGAACCGGTTCAGGGCGGAACCGGTAGCATACAGGTATCCCCGGATTCAACTGTGGACCGGATTGCCCATGATATCAACAACTCTCTAAGTTCTGCGCTTGCAAATATCCAGATCTCCCGCAGGTCGTGTATTCAGAACGACATTCTGTGCGGGCACCTTGATAGTGCCGAAGCAAGCGTTCTGCGTGCGCGTGATCAGTCGCGGCAGTTGTTCAAATCATCAGAATTCCTTGAAACAGTCACCTTTACAAATGGAGGGGCGGAAGCAGAAATTAAGACTCCTCAGCCCGTAGCCGCAAAGAAAAAAGAGGCCGGTGCACGATACAGGATCCTCCTGATGGATGACGAACCTGCGATCCTTTCGGCTACAAGCGAGATGCTCTCATTTTTAGGCCATGATGTTACGGTAGCTGAAAATGGAGATTCCGCAATTGACCTGTACAGGCATGCACAAGCCGGGCCTGCGCCGTATGACGCGGTCATTCTTGATATTACAGTACCGGGCGGGAAAGGAGCGGCGGATACCCTGCCCGCAATCCGGGCGCTTGATCCGGAAGTACGGGCGATTATCTCAAGCGGGTATGCAACCCACCCCCTTGTCGTGAGTTTCGCCCAGAACGGTTTTATGGCCGCCCTTGTAAAACCTTACGGATTCAAGGAACTCGAAGAGTCCCTTTACCGTGCGTTTCAGTCGTAGTTCGTGTTATAACCGGATTTCCTGCGGGGAATCCGGGGCAGATCCCTGCTGTGTTGCCACAGTCAGGCTCTTTTCTTCATACAAGAGTCCAAGACCTTCGCGTGCGGTTGCCATTGCACGTTTTGGTGTATTATTGATCTCGCTTAAATGGGAGAGAACAACCTGCGGGACATCTTTTCCCATCCCCTTTAGCGCCTCCGCAGCGGCCGGGTTTGACAGGTGTCCTTTCTTGGAGCGTATCCGTCGTTTCAGTGACTCGGGATATGGCCCGTTTGCAAGCATCTCCGGACAGTGATTGCTTTCGAGAACAAGACCATCGCAGCGCCGGAGCAGATCCAGCATATGGGAGGTAACAATACCGGTATCAGTACAATAACCGAGTTTTGTACCATTTTCTGCGATGACAAACCCACAGGGTTCGGCAGCATCATGTGATGTGGCAAAAGGGGAGACAGTAAAACCCGCGACCATAAACGGGTCGTCATAATGACAGGTATGTGTCATGAGTGGCTTATCGGAGGATCTCCTGTGACAGAGAAAATCGTCAAGTGTTCCACCAGTCGCATAAATCGGACACTCCAGTTTTCGTGCAAGCACGTCAAGACCCCTGATATGGTCAACGTGCTCGTGGGTGACGATGATTGCATGTATTGCACCGGCATCGCAATCGTTCCGGGTAAGCCGGTTTAAAATTTCTTTTGCGCTCAGGCCGGCATCGACAAGAATGGCACCGTCATTTCCGTCAATATATGTGCAGTTCCCTTTACTTCCGCTTGCAAGAATTGTGCACCGCATGCCACCCTACTTTAGGTGTTTTTTGTATTAACCTGCTTTCATCCAATAAATACAGGAAAAATGTGGCAAACCAAAAACGGATTTATTTTTTTTGTTTCATTGCTTCATATTCGGCAAGTACCGGCGCAATGGTTTTCGTGGAGATGGATCTCCGCACGAGGTATGTCAGTTTCCGGCAATACTGGATATGAGCGATCTGGAAACTTACAATAAGGCCGAAACAGAAGCATGTCACCCCGATCAGCACGTAACTTGTTGCGTCAACCATAAAAATTCCCTCAGGTCTCCCTCGCAAGTTCATCGACTATCGGCACTACGGAATCAGTATCTGAACATTCTTTTGCGACTACCATAAGTCGTTTTGAGTAATGCAGTTTCAGGAGCTGATGCCCAATAATCATTCCAATCGAGAACATCATGATCCCAAAGCCGATATAAATAATCAGATCCATCAGCAGGTCAGTCATGGCATCACATTGACTGTTACGGCAGGATACAGATAAATTTATTCAATTATGGTTTATACGCGGTCACGTGGACTGCTGAAGCTTTAATCTCTGCAACCACATCCATACCCGGTAAAAGGTGCAGGTCTTCGCAGGAAAACCGGGTCAAAAGGGCAGTGATTGTGCATCCACAGTCTACAGTAATGCGTTCAAACGGGCCGAACGGAACAATGCCAGTGATCCTTCCCGTCAGGTGGTTACGGATACTTGACCGGGAGTGGTCGTTTGTTTTCGGAAGCGACAAAGAGACTTCTTCCGGGCGCAGGTAAAGGTTCACTTTTGTTCCCGGTGGCAGGGAAGTGACGGCCTCGATTGTCCTGCCACAGACCTCGATATAGGCATGCCCTTCCATGTTTTTTGTGACGGTTCCTGAAAGAATTGTATCAATTCCGACAAATCGTGCAATAGCCTGGGTATCGGGCCGGTAAAATATATCATGGCCTGTCCCCGTTTGCACAAGGCTGCCGTTCATTATCACCCCGATCCTGTCAGCGAGGCGCTGGCCCTGCACCATATCGTGTGTTGCAAGGATGACAGTCGTTTTTGATTCACGGTTGACTTTTTTTATGACCGATTCTATTGTATCGGAAGAAAGAGGATCGAGGTTCGCTGTCGGTTCATCAAGGAGAAGAATTTCCGGTTTTGTAATGATGGCCCGTGCAATTGCCACCCGCTGCATCTCCCCCCCTGAGAGGGAGATCGCCCGGCGTTTTGCAAGGTGGTAAAGGCCCACCATATCAAGAGCTGCCCTCACCTGCTCCCCGATAATTTTTGAATCAACCCCCCGGAATTTCAGGCCGAATGCAACATTTTCTTCAACGCTTGTATTCAGGACAGCCGGTTTCTGGAAAACCATTGCCATGCGCCGCCGGAGGGGGATAAGATCGGTGGCCGGATCCTGTGTATCAGTTCCGTCGAAACGGTAGGATCCTGCGGAAGGTGTATCCAGAAGATCTATAATGCGCAAAAGCGTGGTCTTGCCACTGCCAGAGGGACCGATAAGGGTAAAGATCTCACCTTTGGTGATTTTCAGGTCTATTTCCCGGATGACATCGGTCTTCCCGAATGTTTTTGTAATCCCGGCAAGATCAATCATTCTTTTGGCGCCCCCGCCCAGATCTGTCCCGCTTTATGGAATACCCCTGAAGTTATCAGGTTCAGGGAGATAACGACAACAAGCGCAATTGCAAGAAGGATTATACCAAGCGCAATCGAGAAGGGGAAATCCCCCATACCGGTCTGGAGTGCAATTGCTGTAGTGAGGACACGGGTCTCCCCGTTGATGTTCCCTCCGATCATCATCGCCACTCCCACTTCAGAGATTGCCCGTCCGAAACCGAGTATGACCGCGGAAAGGATCGCATACCTGGCCTCTTTTACGATCTGGATGACGCCCTGGAATCCCGTGGCGCCGAGTGATATCAGTGTATCGCGGATGGTGCGATCCACACCGCTAAGTGCACTGATCACAAGGCCCATCATGATAGGGATAATAAGGACAGTCTGGCCGAGGATCATGCCTTCCGGTGTGAAAAGAAGCCCAAAAAACCCGAGAGGGCCGCTGCGGGACAGTAACAGGTAGATGACAAGACCGACAACTACGGTCGGGACTGAATAGAGCGTCTGGATAATCGTGATGAGGACTTTTTTCCCGGGAAATTCATAAAAATGGATCAATCCGCCTATGGGGACAGAAATACAGGCCGCAAGGAGGGTTGCCGATAGTGAAATGTAGATTGATAGTGCGGCAATCTCGAGAACGTCCGGATTGAGGGTTATTATCAGGTTGAGCGCCTGGGTGATCCCCGAGAGAATGTCACTCATATTGCATCATGTCTCCATGTCCGTTTAAAAACCGGGTTGCGTCAAGACCCCGGGTGAAGAGCAGCGCGGACAATTTCCTTAAAAATTATCTCGCCAAGAAGTGCCTGCGCTTCTTTTGCGTAAGAATCAGACATCATGCGGGTAAATTTTCTTGTACCTTCATGAGTTGTCATGATCCCGACTCTTTCAGCCCGGGTGACAAGATTATTCTCTTCCATCATGGCAAAATAAGGCAGGATATAGTAGTGCGGCACGTCAAGGAATTCAGCGAGCCGCCGGGTGGTTGGAAATTTTATACTGACAGACCCCTCGCAAAAACAGATATCCAGGCTCTTTTCCTGACATACCAGGATCTGTATAGCAGCGTCAAACAGGGAATCGATGGAAAGTGCACCCATAACCGTTACTGTATCTTAGATATCCGGCTCATATAAAGGAACAGGAATCGTTAACGACTGCCATTACTGTCCGGTTTTTATGGATGCCCGGATCTTCGCTGTCCGGTTCAGCCGGCGTAAAAAAAACTGATTTTTGATACTATATCTGCGATAACCCGGATTTGATTTCACTTCAAGAGCGGTGAAGGGGGGTGTCCTGCTGGTGAGTACGCGGGTTCCTTTTCTGCACAAGACAAAAATCTGCCGGATATTTTTTGGAGTCGTCTGGCGATTTCAAGAATTGCGGTAAAGAAAACGATCGTCTTTTTGGATTTTTTGAATTAAATCAAAAGAGTTTGTGATTAGTGTTTCTTCTTGTCTTCTTCTGGCACCGGTTCAAGGTAGACAAGTTGGGCACCGATATCTTTTGCGATCTGCTCAATCTCGATTTTCCTGAAATGGGTTGCCTCGATCTGGATTTGGCCTCCAGTAACAGCAACTATCCTGTACTTGGGCTGTTGGACCCCCTCTCCGACTTTCTGGCGTTCGCGCACATAGACCTTCATCATAGGTATTCATCTCCTCTTCAGTTGACCAACAGGTGGTATACCAATTGGTTTACAATTATACTTTAACTTGTCCTGCCCTATAAAACTACCGAGCGAACAGATTATGTCTCCAGATAAGAAACAAGCGCGATACGGCATAGCAAGCCGGCTGGAAGGAGAAACCCTTGTAAAACGTGGCATGCGCTCCCTCGTGCCGAACCGTGAGCAGATCCACATCGCCCCCAATCTCAATGTTGTTAAGATCGGAGGGAACGCTGCTGTGGATTATGGGCGCAAAGTAATGTACCCGTTATGCGAGGAGCTTGGAGCACTCTCAAAAAAACACCAGATTCTAGTTGTGACCGGCGGGGGCAGCCGGGTGCGTCATATCATGGACGTGGGTATCGATCTTGGGATGCCTACCGGTGTACTTGCGGAACTCTCGTCCAAGATATCCGAACAGAACGCGATCATGGTCTCGATTCTCCTGTCCAAATACAACGGTGTCCGGATCCATACCGGTGACCTGCTTGAGCTGCCAAGCCTGCTCAAACTGGGGATGCTGCCGGTTATGCACGGCACGCCACCCTATGGACTATATGAACATCCTGCCAAAACCGGGCTTATCCCTCCCCACCGGACGGATACGGGTGCATTCCTGATTGCAGAAGTCATGGGTGCCAAAAATTGCATCATCGGGAAGAACGTAGACGGTCTCTATACCGAGAATCCCTCGGTTAATCCCGATGCAGAACTGATAAGGAAAATTTCAGCAGCCGATCTTCTTGAAATGAATATGAAGGATATGGTGATCGAACCGATGGTTGTCGAGCTGCTCCGTGATGCCAATAATATCAAAGAAGTAAAAATTGTCAACTGCCACGTGAAAGGCAATATCGAAAAAGCGATTAGCGGAAAGAATGTTGGTACTGTAATACGGGCATAACGATCCATTATGCCATTGATAGTACATATGTGAGAGCGTGACAGACGAGCACCCGATTCCGATAAAATTTTCACTGTCCGAGTTTGCCGGGTCGCTTGGCGATTTCGGGACAATTATCCCGCTCGTTCTTGCCGTCGCACTTGTATCGGATGTCAACCCCCGCTATATCCTCCTCTTTTTCGGAATCTGGTTCATTCTCACCGGTTTCTATTACCGGCTGCCCATCCCTCTCGAACCGATGAAAGCGATCGCGGTGATCGTAATTGCCGGTGGAATAGGCAGCGGGGAGATCGCTGCTGCCGGTATCATTCTCGGGGTGCTTTTTTTAGTGCTCGGATATGGCCGGTGCTTTTCCGTTATTGAGAAATGGGTGCCGGAGAGCGTCGTGCGGGGTATCCAGCTTGGGCTTGCCCTGCTCCTGTTTAAAGCGTCCATCGATTTTGTTACAAAGGATGCCTTCTTTTTTATTCTCGGTATCGCTATCATTGTAGCGTTCATTATCCTTGTCCGCTACCGGCATATCCCGGACATCTCATCTATCTGCGTCATCGCTGTGGGAGTTATTGGCGGCCTTGTCCTGCATGGGATTCCGCCGCTCAGCCTGATCCCGGCCCCCCAGCTCGTGATTCCCCTGCCCACCGATTTCCCGTCAGCCCTTTCTACTCTCGTACTGCCACAGGTAGTACTTACCATTGCAAATGCGATCCTTGCAACATCCCTTCTGACAAAAGACCTCTTCGCAAAGGATGTTCCCCCTAAAAAACTCTCGACCACCATCGGGCTTATGAACATCACGTCGGTTCCCTTCGGCGGGTTTCCCATGTGCCACGGTGCGGGGGGACTTGCCGGCCAGTACCGCTACGGGGCACGGACCGGTGGCGCAAGCATTATTGCCGGCCTGATCTTTATCGTACTTGCCCTGTTCTTTACATCCCCCGAAGTGCTCTCCATCGTGGCAGTGGGTGTTCTCGGGGCGCTGCTTGTCTTTGTCGGGATTGAGATGGGCCGGCACAGCCTCAAGACAGATTCGATTCTTGTCACCGGCCTTATTGGAGTGCTCGCTCTTGCCGTATCGATGACTGTCGCGTTTATTGTCGGAATGGTTATGGTATACCTGCTCATGTGGATAAAAAAGAAGCCGGCACACAAAGACCCGGCATAAAATATCCCTTTTTGACTGACAGGACCTCAAGAGGTTTTTGTCGGAGGGTACCGTTATCAAATTCACATCTTTTCCAGGAACAAGGAATACCTGGTAATAATCTTAAAAAAGGGGAAGTTTAGGCGTTGGTACCAACACCGCTGCGGGTCGTTGCTGTAGCAGTAACGTTTGCAGCAGCAGTAACATTTCCTACCGGGGCAGCGCTTGTGGCGGCCTTGATTGTCGCAGGTTTAAGGTCAGTTGCCAGAGTGGTGTGATCGGCAACCCAACCTGCAGTGGCGTTCGGGACGCTGACACTCATCGGGATAAACAGTGATTTCCCGTACTTTTCCACACCGTATGAACCGATATCAGCCTGGGTCTCCGGTGAGATCAGGAAGTTAATGAAGTTGTTTGCCATCTTTATCTTTTCAGCGGGCTGCTTGTCGTTGTAAACTGTCATGACACTGTAGATATTGAGCAGGCTTGAGCCGCTCGAAATCAACGGGACTACGGTCAGGTTGTTCTTGTAAGCAAGGTAGGTACCTTCATCGGTCAGGGCATATGCGCCTTTCTCGCTTGCCATCTGGAGGGTCTCTCCCATTCCTTTTCCTGCTTCAATATACCATGAGCCGGACTTCTGGATGGACTGGGTGTAATTGTATCCTGCCTTCTTCCAGATGTTCTGCTCGGTTGTGTGGGTTCCTGATGCATCACCGCGTGAGACAAAGTAGACATTTGCCGTCTTGTTGGTTCCCTTTGTGTAAAGTGTCGTAAATGCCGTCTCAGGGGTCATGTTCTTGATCCCTGCCGGGTCATTTGCCGGGCCGACAATAATAAACGAGTTCGATGCAAAGGAGCGCCGGTTTATACCGTTTCCGCTGTCCATGAATGCCAGTTCCTGTGTCGGGGAGTGGACGAGCAGCACGTCTGCATCGCCACGCTTGGCAAGTTCGATTGCCTTGCCGGTTCCCTGTGAGGTAATCATGAGCTTGACATTGTACTTGGACTCAAACTTTGGCTGGAGATAGGACAGGAGTCCGGTGTCGTAAAGACTTGTAGTCGTTGCAATGACCAGTTTGTCAGTTGTTGCACCCGCAGGTGTTGCATTCGTCGTCACCGGTGTACTTGTTGTACATCCGGCCATGAATACTGCAGCAAGCACGAGAATAACTGCAGCACACATCAGTTCAGCACGAAATTTGTTTACCATATTTAACCATACAGCACTTGCATCAAAAACGTTTTAACATTTCTTTTTTATTTCGGTGAATATTAAACAGAATCTCCACCATATGGTATAACAACTGGTTTCTATCTGTGTTATACCAGTCATGATGAACATTTCACAAACAAGGCAGATCTATTAAAACAATACGCAGGGACCAAAACGTTCGCTCTCTTTTTGATAACTGGGGGATTTACCCAATATTTTTGCCCGGATAACGAAACCTTAACAACCTTTCCCGCCGATTTTTTCTGCTATGTGGAGCGCGGTTGATGTCGAAAGCTGGGTTTCGCGGCGTACATCCCGGCTGGATGCAGTACACGGCCCGGTACAGGAAATCATTGAAAAAGTGAGGACCGGCGGGGATGCCGCCCTTATCGAGCTTTCCGAGAAATTCGACAAGGTGCATCTGGAATCTGTAGCTGTCGATGAGGATGTCCGTGAGGCAGCATACGAAAAAGTCGATGCGAAAGTCACCGAATGCCTCATTGAAGCTGAAGCACGGATCAGCCGGTTCCATGAACTCCAGCTGCCCCGGGGTCTCTGGCTGAACGAAGTTGAGCCCGGGATAACGCTTGGCGTGAAGACCACACCGCTTTCCCGCGTCGGGGCCTATATCCCCGGCGGTCGTGCTGCATATCCCTCGACCGCCCTCATGTGCACGGTTCCTGCACGGATTGCCGGAGTACCGGAGATCTGTTGTTGTTCACCGCCGCCTATCCAGCCCCTTACGCTTGTCGCGCTCGATATAGCCGGAGTCGATGAGATTTACCAGTGCGGTGGTGCGCAGGCGATTGCCGCGATGGCTCTTGGTACAGAGACAATCGAGCCCGTAGACAAGATTGTCGGGCCGGGGAATGTCTACGTGACAGCCGCAAAGATGATGCTCCGCGAATATGCCGAAATTGATTTCCCGGCAGGCCCAAGTGAGATTGCCGTTATTGCGGACGAGGGTGCAGTGCCGGCATATGTTGCAGCAGATATCCTTGCACAGGCCGAACACGATCCAAATGCCGCATGCCTCCTTATCACAACCTCTACCGGTATAGCGGAAAAGGTCGGTGCCGAGATTAAAAAGCAGGAGGAATCCGCCCCGCGAAAAGAAATTATTAAAAAAGCGCTTGAAAATTCCGGATATATTGTCGCCGGAGACCTGACCGAAGCGACTGCAATCTCAAATGCAGTCGGCCCGGAGCACCTTTCCATACAGGTGACCGATCCTCTTCCGGTACTTGGCGGCATTCAGAATGCTGGTGCAATCTTTGTCGGACCGTACACTCCGGTTGCCTGCGGGGACTATGCATCCGGAACAAACCATGTGCTTCCAACCGCCGGGTATGCCCGGCAGTACTCTGGCCTGGACGTACACCACTTCTGCAAGACATCCTCGGTGCAGATCCTTACAAAAGACGGCCTTGACAGCATCGGGGATATCATCGAAACCCTTGCTACCGCGGAAGGATTGACAGCTCATGCGCAATCCGTACGTGTGCGGCGACAGGAAAAAATGGATCTTTGGAAAAAAAACCACTAATCGGTTATTAAATAAAGATCCGGGTTTTACCCGGATTGCTTTTTTTTATGCGTTTTTCACCCGGCGGATCATGAAAGAGCCGGTGATAATAGTGATCACGAGTGCCATAATCGTAACCCCCGGGGACAGGGGAATATGAGCAGATTCAGTTTTGGGGGGCAGGAATGTGATATCCGCTGAAGCATAATCCCCTTTGCTGAACCGCTCCCGGTCAACCGGGGATGTCAGGACATAGACCGTATATTTCCCCGGGTTCATGTTCCCGAGAATAATCGAAGTGTCCCATGAGTAACTCCAGTTTCCGGTTTTCATATCGACCACTGCGGTGGTAAAAAGGCCGTGGCCGGTTGGGATGTTGAGGTTATCAAGCGTAACGCCACGTGAATCAAGGTCTGGCCCGGTCACAAACAGATAGACTGCAATTGTGTGTACACCCGATACTGAGCCGTTTAAGGTAACTGTATCTCCCACATGCACGATCGATGGGGAGGCATTGATGGTGATAGTCTGTGCACCCGCCGGAAGAATTGCCAGGAATAAAAGAAGTACAACTGCAGCCGGCAGAGTGACCCTCGGAGTCATGGCAGTACCATTCTAACTGAAACGATAAAACAGTATCACACTTGAAATAATCAGAATTCTACAACCATGACCGCTTCTTCTTCAGCTTTGAGTTCCCCTTTTAAGTGTTCGGCTTCAAACTCATATCCTTCCGAGGGGTTGTATTCCTCATAGAGCTCGCACTTGTCCAGTACGTCAACAAATTCTTTGAGGAAAATCCGTGGGATCACGTCTACTCTCCCACCGAACCGACCGGTTATCTTTTTTATCATGGCGCGGATGAACCGGTGGGAAACCTTTTCCCTGTCGACTTCATGGTAAGCCTGAGAGTATACATCAACAACCTTGAGCGCGACCAGTTCGAGTTTAGCGGTATCAAACCGCGAAAGCTGGATCTGGGGCTGGCGGGGATTCTTATAGGCATCGTTTCCGCCGGCAATGCTGATCCGGTCGTAAAGCGGCGTTACCGACCGGATCCCCCGCGAACTGTCGAAGAATGACGGCGTGCCCGTAAAGAGGAAGTAACAGCGTGGCATCCTGCCCCCGTCAAGTGAATCGATAATCCGGGCAAGTGTCTGGTAACTCCTCTCCCGCTGGTTCCGCTGGAGTCCCTGTGTGGTTTCCAGTTCATCGATAGCAATTGCAAGCCCCCGGTATCCTGCACCACGAATGATCTCGATGAGTCCGGTAAGGAAGAAAAACGCAGAAGTATCATCGACTTCACCCTTGACACCTGCTTTTTGCTTGAAGTCCCGTCCCACGGTTGGCTCTGCCGCAATCCATCCGATCGCAGCTTGTGCAATGGGGAAATCTCCGGCATTGTTTGCCGTGTAGTAGGTGCGCAGCGCGGCTGCAAGCCCGGCGTTCTTTTCGCTGATACCGGCTAGCGCGGTTTCAATTTCTCTGGTTGTTGCCGCTTCGAGACCGGTATCATCTATGCCGTCTTCCCCGGTTGAGAGTAACCGCTCTTCTGTCGCAAAAAGCCAGTTGTCGATGATTGTCTTGAGCGCGTGATCCGTCTCGCTGGTCTTAAGACTGGCGCAGATCTGGTGGTAGAGGGCTTTTGGTTTTGAGAGCGGGGCCTCTGGGGAAACAAAAACGTGGGCTGTTACAAAGTTTTTAGAACCGGCGATCTCAAGGGCCCGTGCAACAAAAAAAGTTTTACCAGATCCATAATCCCCCCGGATAAACTTGAGATCACCTCCACCTTCTGCGACATAGTCCAGCTGCCGGCTGATCACATTCTCTTCCAAATCGAGGCCGACTGCAATCCGTTCCAGACCGTCCGCAGGTACGGTCCCCCTTCTCAGGGCGTTTATTATATTGAGACTCTGGTGCCGGCGCAGGGCCGTCAGTTCAGGTTCCGGCGTATTCATAGATCTCCCCTTCAGCACTCATACCTTTTTTCTCAATCAGCATAATCCCCTTTGCTGCCGCTTTTCGGATCAGGATATTGACAATGCCGGCGACCCTGCGGGTCCCAAGCAACTTTCGAAGGTCAGTCTCGCTTGCCCTCCGGTGGGTGGCAAGGAACGTAAGTACCTTCTGTTCGGGCTCCGACAGCGCCATGACCTCGCAGATTGCCTGTATTGGCCGCAGCGATGCAGCCTTTTTCTCCGTACGGGGCGGTAATATGACCGGGCAGTCAGTGAGCATCCGTTCCTTTGTAGTGTGAATCAGGGCAAGAAAATCATCAGGACGACAATTAACGGAATACGCGGGGATTACGTCAAGACCACAGAGACAATCGTGCATGCAGCCCGCATAGTCCTCCCGTGACAGGGCATCGGTGGCTGCGCTCAGATACGCGACGGCAAAACATTCACGCTCTGTTGAACCAAGCATTTCCCGCCGTTCATCGAGTCGCCGGATCAATTCTTTTGTAAACCTTCTCATCCGGCAAAGCGCACTATCTTTTTGTGCTGTGGCAACCGCAACACGGCTCAAATCGGAAAGCTTCCTGACATTTGCAAGAATATAGAGCAGTACTTTCTCACACTCGCGGTCGTCCCTGGTACTCGCTAAAAATTCTGCGTAGGGGAGTCCTCCGTTTAAGTAATCAGACCGGTACGCCCGGTAATACCAGGATCGTGCTTCTGTGGCATTTCCGAGATCGCGATACATTTCTGCGGTCCCCTTAAGCGAGATCACGTCAGTGTCTCCCGGGACAAGTGCAAGGAACCGTTCGAGAGCTTCCTGTGGGGGGAACCGGGACCTGAGATACCCCCGGTATGACCGGAGGATCTCCATCAGGGTTTCAGCAGGACATGACATTTCATGTGTACTGCGGATGAGGTCTTCGTAGTCCTGTAATGCATGTGCATGATCTCCGAGTACAGCAGAAAGTTCGCAGGCGATGAGCTGGTGTTCTGGCCTGTCGTCGATTGCAATAAGTTTTTTTACTGCGGTAAGCGCACGCAGGTATTCTTCCCGTTCTTTTAACAGGAGAATATAATCCCTGTGTATATCGGGGTCCGGGTGTTCTTTGAGGTATGACGCGTAGAAAGTAACTGCACCGGCAGCATCTGCACGGGCCAGGGCAGCAAGGTACAACCTGAAGTCCCGGGGATTTTTTTCCCGGTCACAAAGCGCTTGTGCCTCGTCGGCTGCTTCCCGGTATTTGCCGATTGAAAAAAGAGCCTCGGCATATTCCCGGCTTTTTACATGTGTAACTCCTGGCGACTGGCACAGGGTGCAGGCTATATCTGCCTGCCCAATCCTTGTAAGTACTGCTGCGAGATGCCGGCAGTCGTCCGGACGTTTACCGATTTCATATAACCGTTTTAAGACCGGAAGGGCACCCCGGTCGTCATTCCGAGCGACAAGACAGGCAGCATAACTGCGCAGGGCATCCTGGTTATCAGGATCAAGCCGGGCCGCCGCTGCATACTCAGCAATGGCCCCGTCGTCTCCCCGGGCTTCAAGTACCTTTGCAAGGTAACTGTGGACATGTGACGATTCCGGCATCTTCCGGGCGAGGTCGCGGAAATAAACCTCTGCGTCTTCGAGTTTTCCAAGCGAGAACAGGTTGGTGGCGGCAAGGACTTCAAGAGCCGGATCGCGGTTTACTTCAAGCAGACGGTTACATAAAGCGAGTGAATCCTCGTACCGCCCCTCGTTATACAACCTGAATGCACTACTGTTACGGTCATCTGTTTTTGCCGGTATCATGGTGTACCTGGATGGAAACGGATCTTAAAAAGACCGGTAAGCATCCGTATCATATCCCCTTTTTTGACCCGGGAATCTCCCTTGTTCTGCCACGCGATGGGGACTTCCTCGATCCGGTACCCGGCGCGTGACAGCCTCCAGAGGAGTTCTACATCAAATTCGAAACCCCGTGCAACAAGTTGGGATAGTACAGCATCGACTGCCGCTTTTTTAAAGACTTTCGCCCCGCACTGCGTATCGTGGAACGACAACCCGAACATGAGCCGGATAATCAGATTGAAACTCCGGCTCTCCATTCTTCGCAGCCAGCCCTGCCGGATTTCCTGTTGGGAACCCGGGACCCACCGGGAGCCGATTACCGCGTCGCAGGATGACAGATGTCCGAAGAGCCGGCACATTTCATCGATACCGGTAGACCCATCTGCATCCACATACCCGATAAGCGGTGCCCGGGCTGCGGCAAGTCCTGCGATCACACCCCCGCCTTTTCCGAGCCGGTTGTTAAACCGAAGGCACCGGATCGTAAGGCGGGGGCGGCTCTTTGCAATTTCCTCAACAACATCCGCTGTATGGTCATTCCCGTCACAGACAAAAATAAGTTCACCGTCAAACCGGCTGATAGATTCTATGAGGCCAAAGATCCGCTTTTCCTCATTATAAGCCGGAATAACAAGGCTGTATCTGATAGCAGGGTCTGTGGTCATGACAGGCAGCAACTCTTTTTCTCTCCGCTACAAGAGCCAGAAAAAATCCGGCCCGGCAACGGTTTTTAATCCTGTACTTTTGGGTTAAGATTGCCAATAATATTACTGGTGTTTTCCCAGATGATGCGCAAGCGCTGTGTCTTTATGGTATTTTTCTGCAATCGCAAGCGCGATTGCCCGAAGAGCCTGGTGGTCCTTTAGACAGCTCTCGGGTGGCGGGGACTTGCGGAGAATGCCGAAGGTGTTCTCGGTCACCTGGATAAGTTCTGTTGCTATCAGTGCGTCAAGCCAGATAATGTCGGCAAGCATGCCTTTGAGTTCTGCATCTTCCATACAGATATTTTCATGAACCCGTCTATTTAAGACCGGGGTAACGACCGGTTGATAACTGTAAACTCCCGTAAACCCCCGGGAGCATGACAACCTTAATCCCTCCCGGTTCCAGACATCTTTCCGTGATATACTATGACATACCTTGAAAATATACGAAAGGACGGCAGGTATGCAAATCCCTTCTTTTCCCTCACCGGGATCGAAGTCGTCCAGACTGAAGAAGGCAGGGCAGTACTGAAAATGGCTGTCCGGCCCGATATGCACAATGGTGTGGGCTGGCTGCAGGGTGGGATGCTTGTGGCCCTTGCAGACGAGGCAATGGCCCTTGCCCTTTACCCGATGCTTGATAAGACCGAAGGGATTGCAACAATATCCGAATCCACCAGTTTCATAAAGGGTGTGCGGGACGGTGTCATATTTGCTGAGGGCCGTGTAATCCGGAAAGGGCGCCGTGTCGCATTCTGCGAGGGAGAAGTAAGGATTGATAGTGATGAAAAAACCGTTCTCTCCCGGACTACAGCTTCATTTGCCGTGACAGTCGCAAGATAATAGGAAAATAGTTTGTTTATTTTTTATTTTTCTTTGTTCCGGCTTTTTTATCCGTTGTACCGGGTTCCTCTTTTTGATCGACTTGTTTGTTTTTGAGGATATAATATGCAACACCGGCAACGACAATGACCACGACAAGAGCGAGCACAACCAGCATGGTCTGTTGTGCAGATGCAGCAGATTTCTCTGCGTCAGCAAGTTTTCCGGATATTTGGGGGTCATCAGGATTGAGTGCAAGGGCCGCTTTGTATGACGTTCCAGCATCACTGTATTTACCCAGTTTTACCTGTGCATCGCCCTTGTTTGACCACGCCTTGGTATAGTTCACATCACTTTTGAGTGCCTGGTCGTACGATGTCACCGCTTCTGCGTATTTTCCAAGGTTGTACTGGGCATACCCTTTGTTATTCCAAAGCATTTTGTCCGTGGGGTACTCGGCGAGTCCTGCATCAATAGTCACTATCGCATCAGAATAGTTCCCAAGCTGCATCTGCGCAAAAGCCTTGCCCTGGTAGGTGTAAAGCAGGGCATCAGTAATTTTCAGAGATGTCGTATTATTCGTAGCAAGTGCCCGGTCGAATAGCTCAATTGCCCCTGTGTAATCCCCGTTTGACAATAATGTCACGGCTGCATTGTAGTCATCTGACGCGGGATCATGTGTCGCAGGTATTGCTGCCATTGCAGGGATAACCATTACGGTACAGATAAAAAAAATTGCCAGAACAGTAAAAATCTGCCCTTGTTTCATGCCCGGTATATGGGCGCTGTCCTGACATCAATCTTGCTTTGACAGCCGTTTTTTTTAGCGCTATGGTATTTCATTTAGCGATGGCGCCATACAAAATAAACAAAGGCGCCTGATAAAATCCCAGTAGCAAGCAGGGTGATTATCACAAGAGACTAATTGATCAGGTTTTGCCGCATAAGCATTTCCTGGTAGTCATCAGGAATGGTTGCCGCGAGTCCGGTTAATATCAGGCATATGAGACATACGATACCAGTGATGATGGCATATTTTTCCAGAACCGGTCCCAGGCTCCCGCTCGGCATATTTTTGATTATTTTCCCATAATGTGATAATATGATCATTTTATTTGTCGAGAATAATATTATGGGTAAAAGTTTCCATAAATCCCCTGCCGACGGCTCTATCCCGTCGATAAGATAATAATAATAGGGAATGGGGCTCAAATTGTATGCAATCGGGGAGATTACGTGAAATACATTTTTGTCACCGGTGGTGTTATGAGCGGCCTTGGGAAAGGGATCACGGCCGCTTCCATAGGTCGGATCCTGAAAAACCGGGGATACCGGGTCACGGCAGTAAAAATTGACCCGTACCTGAATATTGATGCAGGAACGATGAACCCGGCCCAACACGGTGAAGTTTTTGTCTTAAAAGACGGGGGAGAAGTCGATCTCGATCTCGGCAACTATGAGCGTTTTCTTGATATCGAACTGACATCTTCGCACAATATCACGACCGGAAAAGTTTACCGTACGGTCATCGAAAAGGAACGCCGGGGCGATTTCCTTGGCGAGACAGTCCAGATCATCCCCCATATCACCGACCAGATCAAGGCCTGCATACAGCAGGCGGCTGAGGAGGAGTTTCCTGATGGTACAAAAGCCGATGTCTGCCTTATTGAGGTTGGCGGGACGGTCGGCGATATTGAGAGCATGCCGTTTCTGGAGGCAGTCCGTCAGATGCGGGGCGGGCTTCCCGAACATGATTACGTCCTTGTCCATGTGACGCTTGTCCCGATGGATGCAATGGGTGACTTAAAGACCAAGCCTACCCAGCACTCGGTAAAAGCCCTTCGGGAACTCGGGCTTCACGCGGATATTATTGTTTGCAGGAGTGAACGGGCGATAGGTGCCAACACCAAGCGCAAGATATCTGCGTTCTGCGATCTCCCCATCAATGCGGTTATTTCTGCTGCAACGGCCCACGACACCTACGAAGTTCCCATGGAAATGGAACGCGAGGGTATTGCTGATGTCCTCTCCACAATCCTTGGACTTGAGAAGAAAGAGACCGATCCTTCCTGGTACCGGCTGGTCACCAAAGAATACACGAACAGGGTGACGGTGGGGATCGTCAGCAAATACGGAATTGAGGACGTTTATATCAGCATAAAAGAAGCCCTCAAACACGCCGGCAGGTCTCTTTCAACAGAAGTGAAGATTGTGTGGCTGGATGCCGAGCGGTACGAGCGCTGCCAGCTTAAGGATTTTGATGGCATTCTCATCCCGGGTGGGTTTGGGAAGCGTGGTATTGAGGGCAAGATTGAGGCAATAAAATTTGCCCGGGAGAACAACGTACCGTTCCTGGGACTCTGTCTTGGGTTCCAGCTTGCGACTATTGAGTTTGCCCGGAACCGGTGTGGCGTCCCTGATGCGACCAGCGAGGAGTTCGGCGAAGGTTCGCACGTGATCGCGCTCCTTCCCGAGCAGGAGAGCGTGACCGAGCTTGGCGGCACGATGCGGCTTGGTGACTATACCACCGATATCAAAGAAGGCACGCTCGCGATGAAACTCTACGGGAAAAATCAGATCGTCGAACGCCACCGGCACCGGTACGAAGTGAATCCAAGATATATTGAAAACCTGGAAAAAGAGGGGATGGTCTTTTCAGCGACAAACAGGAACAGGATGGAGTGTCTCGAGCTGCCCGGCCATCCGTTCTTCTTTGCGACCCAGTTCCACCCGGAGTTCAGGTCACGGCCGACCCGGCCCTCGCCTCCGTATCTTGGGTTTGTTGAGGCATGCAGGGCGAACAAGCGGACTACATAGACAAGGTGAACCATGGTAAAAACAGACAAGTTCATTCCTCAGGCAATTGAGGAAATAAAAAAAGCCGCCGGGAACGAGAAGGTCGTTATGGCGCTATCGGGTGGAGTCGACAGTTCGGTCTGTGCCGCACTTGCCGCCCGGGCGATTGGCGACCGGCTTATCCCGATTTATATCGATACCGGCCTGATGCGAAAAGGAGAGACCGAACGGATAAAAACAGTGTTTGGAAACATCAGACTCCAGGTTATCGATGCCAGTGACGAATTCTTCACAGCGCTTGCCGGGATTACCGATCCTGAGAAAAAGCGCAAGGCTATTGGCGAACGTTTCATCCGGGTCTTTGAGCGGGAGGCAAAAAAGTCCGGTGCCACCTGCCTGTTACAGGGCACGATCTACCCGGACCGGATCGAGAGTGAAGGAGGCATCAAAAGCCACCACAATGTCGGTGGCATGCCCCTTGAAACAGCGTTTAAAAAAGTGATCGAGCCGATCCGTGACCTCTACAAGGATGAGGTCCGGGAAGTGGCCGGGGCGCTTGGCCTGCCAAAAGAGATCCAGCACCGGATGCCATTCCCGGGACCGGGCCTTGCCGTCCGGATTCTCGGGGAAGTCACCCGTGAGAAAGTTGCTGTGATCCGGGAGGCCAACTGGATTTTTGAATCCGAGGTTGTCGAACAGTACAACCCCTGGCAGTGCTTTGCCGCACTTATCGGCCTTGGAACCGGGGTGAAAGGCGATAACCGCATCCACGGGTGGATCGTTGCAATCCGTGCCGTAAACTCCCGTGACGGAATGACTGCCGATCCCGTGAACATCCCATTTGCCGACCTTGTGAGGATCGGTTCGAGGATCACGGCCGAGATCCCAAGTGTTTCCCGCGTGGTCTATGACATCACACCAAAACCCCCGGCAACGATCGAGTACGAATAACCCTTGTGCCCCATAAAAAAATGGAATGTATAAGGGATGTCGGGATTCCATGCCCGACAAATACAAAAAAATGAAACAAAGCAGAACTTACCTGAAATCATGTGATACCCATGAAAAATTCTGATATTACAGGCCAGTACAAGGCACTTGACGATCAGTATTATATGCCTGCATTCTCGCGGAACCTTGCGATTGTCCGCGGAAAAGGCTCACTGGTCTGGGATGGGACCGGAAAAGAATACCTCGACCTTGTGGCCGGCATCGCCGTCTGCAGCACCGGACACTGCCATCCGGCTGTCGTAAAAGCAATCTGCGAACAGGCGCACGAGCTCATTCACTGCTCCAACCTCTACTATGTCCCCCACCAGGGCGAGCTTGCGAAGAAGATTGTCGAGATTACGGGCATGAAAAAAGCATTCTTCTCGAACTCCGGAGCCGAGGCCAGTGACGGCGCCCTCAAACTTGCCCGGGTCAGGACAAAAAAGAAAAAATTTGTCGCGTTCACGCACGGGTTTCACGGCCGGACGATAGGATCGCTTGCGGTAACTCACAAACCCGCGGCCCGTGAACCGTTCGAGCCTCTCGGGCTCCCGGCAACGTTTGTTGAGTACGGGAATATTGAGGCGACAAAAAAAGCAGTTGACAACGATACCGCAGCAGTCATAGTCGAACCTATCCAGGGTGAGGCCGGTGTAATCATCCCCCCGGACGGCTTCCTTGAAGGAATCCGGGAGATCTGCGACAAGACCGGTGCGATCATGATCGTTGACGAAGTCCAGACCGGCATTGGCCGGACCGGAAAGTGGCTGGCAATCCAGCACACAAAAGTCCAGCCGGATATCGTGACGCTTGCAAAGGGTATCGCAAGCGGTTTCCCGATGGGCGCGCTTGTCGCCCGCGAGGGTCTGGAGTTTGGGAAAGGCGAGCACGGGAGCACATTTGCCGGAGGGCCTCTTGCCTGTGCGGCGGGTCTTGCCACAATAGGAGTCCTTGAGCAGATCCTACCGGATGTTGCCCGGAAGGGAGAGCGGTTCCGCAAGGGGCTAGCACGGTATAATCCCCGCGTACGCGGGCTTATGATCGGTATCTCAGTCGGTGACAAATGTCCTGAAGTGCAAAAGGAATGCGCCGAAAATGGCGTGATTGTCAACTGTGCCGCTGATGGAAACCTGCGTCTTGTCCCGCCCCTTGTCATCTCTGATGCCGAGATCGACCGTGCGGTGAAGGTGATCGATGGAGCGCTTGGTAAGGTCTTGTTATAAGCAGGGCGGATATGTTTTCGCAAAAAAGGCGGGAAGCCGTTCACACGGTGCGGGCCAGGATCGTATCGCACGGCTCGCCAGCAACGAGAACCCGGAGGCCCCATCCCCGTCAGCGGTAGCGGCAGCGCAGCAGGCAGTCCCTCTTGCGAACCGGTACCCTGATGAACGGGTAGATGTGCTCATATCAGCCCTGAAGGCCATTTACGGGGACCACTCCTTTGTGACCGGCGTCGGAATGGACGGCGTGATAGAGACCCTGATGCGAACTCTTGTCGAGCCGGGGGAGACGGTGGCGATATCAACGCCAACGTTTTCCTTTTACAGTCTTGCTGCACAGGCACAGGGAGCAAAGGTTGTTACCGTTCCCCGGCGTGCAGACTTCTCGGTCGATACCGACGCGCTTGTGCGGGCGGGAAAAGATGCAAAAATTGTCGTACTGTGTACCCCGAACAATCCGACTGGCAATGCGACATCTGTTGAAGATGTAAAAAAGGTGCTTGACGGGATCGATGGAATACTTTTCCTTGACAATGCGTACGTGGAGTTTTCCGGTATCGATTACATCCCCCTGATGAAAAAATACGAAAACCTCGTGATCGGCCGGACATTCTCAAAAGTATATTCACTTGCCGGCCTTCGCATCGGGTATGCGTTTGTCCCGTCATGGCTTCAGCCGTTCTACATAAGGGCCGGCACACCGTTTACGGTGAACACAGTTTCGGCCGCAGCGGCAGCAGCCGCATTATCTGACAAGGACCATGCTGCCAAGTATATTGCGCAGGTGCAGGCCTGGAGGAAGCGGTTTTGTACAGAACTGAAATTTCCGGTGCTCCCTTCAGATGCAAATTTCGTGATGGTAGATGTGGCGCCGCATACCGGTGATGAGGTTGTCGAGAAACTTGCTGCCCGGGGCGTGCTCGTGCGCTCGTGCAGAAGTTTTACGGGCCTTGCAGACCATTATATTCGTGTGAGCGTCGGGGAAAACTGGGAGAACGAGCTCTTTATCCGGGAGATAAACGCCTTATGATGTGCGGCATCACCGGGACTCCGGGGACCGGGAAATCCACCGTGGCCGACGAACTGGCCCGCCGCGGGCACCGGGTGGTCCACATCACGGATATCGTACAGCCGTTCGTTCTCGGGAAGGACCCGGAACGGGATACGCAGATTATCGATACCGACCGGATGGCTGACGAATTTATTCCATTCGATGGTTTTGTGGAGGGGCACTTTGCCCACCTGCTTCCCTGCGACGGGATCGTTGTGCTCCGGCTGCGGCCTGACATACTTGCCGAACGGCTTACAACGCGTGGTTATTCGAAAGAAAAGATCTGTGAGAACCGGGACGCTGAATCTCTCGATGTCTGCCTGATTGAGACCGTGGAGCAGTACGAACCTTCGCAGGTCTTCGAACTGGACACAACCGGAAAAAGCCCCGGTGCCTGTGCTGATGCAATTGAGCAGTTTTACCGGGGCGAAATCCCGGCCGGGTTCGGGTCAATCGACTGGTCGGCATTTGTGGAGGTATCACCATGACGCTTGACCAGTATCGTCCATATGTCAAAGTCTATTTCGACCCGCTCGTGCGGCTTGCAATACGATGCAGGATCACGCCAAATGTCCTGACAATTGCCGCCTTTATTGCTTCGGCCATAGCCGGTATCTTTTTTTATTTTCAAATGACCGTCTGGGCTGTTATTGCCGTTGCGGTCAATGCATTCTGCGACGCGATGGACGGTGCGGTCGCACGGGAGATGAACAACCAGAGCAAGCGTGGGGATTTCCTCGACCACGCGGTTGACCGGTACGCGGATATTTTTATTATCACCGGGATTTTTGCCGGCGGCCTTGTGCCCTGGCAGATCGGCGTGCTGGCACTTACTGGTGTCCTGATGTCATCATACCTTGGAACGCAGGCACAGGCAGTCGGTGTGGGCCGGTATTATGGCGGGGTGCTTGGCCGTGCCGACCGGTTGGTGCTTATGATGGTTGTCGGGATTCTTTTTATCCTGTATCCCGCGACCATCTACGGACTCAACCTGCTTGGCTGGCTCCTCCTCCTCTTCGGGGTGTTTGGCCATTACACCGCATTCCAGCGGTTCGCGTACGTATGGAGAAAGATGGAATAACTCTTTTTTTTACGAATAGGATTGCGATATATTTGATATCAGAAAATCCAAAAATCCGATAAAACAAATCCTGTTTTAAAATCAGTCAGGTCTGCCCTGCCACCATGTTTTTGATATATTCAAGCGCTGCTATTGCATCTTCCCGTTTCTGGTCTGCCGGAGAACTTGCGGCAAAATCCAGGAACCGCTTTTTTGTTGCTGCACAAACGGCATCACCGGCAACCGCAGCAATTTTCGGGTAAGTACGCTGCGGATAGAAAACAGACTTTGCAGCGGCAAGCAATGCAGTGTGTTCCGCCGGAGTTATAATCCCGGATGATTCTGCTTTTTTAAGCGTGCACCGGATGTTGATGAGCGGCTCTGACAGCGAATAGCCCGAGACCGGATCAAAGACAAGCGCTACCTCATCATCGGAGACAAGGGTGCCATCCTTATACATACGGTAAATTTCCCCCACGCCGGTCATCCCCAGCGTGTCCATCTCGGCAGCCCGGAGCGCCCCCATGCTTGATGCGCCGACAACTTTCACGCCCTTTTTTACAGCAGCTAAGATTTCCCGGTGGGCGACGGCAGAATCCTGGTGAAAAACCCCGTCAATTAGCCCTATAATATCTGCCCCGTCTCCAACAGCAGCAATGATATCTCCCCGTTTTGCCGGCGGCCGGTACTCTGCAGCAAGGATCTTTTCTGCAGCAGGGCGGTCAAGGCTTGGCCCGAGAAAGACGATGATCTTTGGCATGCTTCAACCTGTCTCCCCGCCGCTCCGGGTCCATCGCGTACACTTCAAGGCCCGGGACGATCACCCGGACAACCGGCACGCCGATCTCCTCGCGGGTGAGATCGACAACGATTACACGCTCGATCTCCTGTTTTTTCAGGGCGTCAATGGCAAACCGGATATCGTTTGCAAAATCGTCGCTGTCAAAAGATTTGAGGGATGTATAGTCCACCGTCCCGTTGTCCTTGAACCAGTAACCGTTGATCCGTTTTGCCCGTTCGTAGCCCATCTTTTTCCGGAGTTCCGCAGTCACCGTGTCTTCGCGTGCCCCGTGGATCTGGGTAAGACGGCTCTGAGCCACCTCAGTGAGCGCCCGCATCGCGGCAATCCTTGCGCTTGTGTGGGTGCCGATCCCGATGGTTAAAAGCGAAGGATCTTTTAACAGTACGTCATCGGCCACTGCCGCCATAGTGGGAATGCCCACGTCACTTGTAATGTCCCGCAGGATTATATCGACCTGCGCATCGGCAAATTTCTTCTGCATCTCCTCAAGCATCGGGTCATCAATCCCGGTCACCGCCGGCCCGGTGTCCCGGGTGGCCTCAACAAGCGACCATGCGTCCCGTTCTATAACCTCGCAGAGCGCGTGGAAGATCGCCTCTTCCATCGTGTTCCCTGAGGCAAGGCCGTTTGTGGAGGTGCGGAAGATCTGCCGGAAGTTCCGGGGGAGCGGGTGGAAGACTGCCTGTGCCGGCACAAGTACTCGTTCATCGTTTGTGATGTCCCACCCTTCAATCCACGGGAGGACATGGCCGGGTTCGGTGCCATTCGGGAGGATGAGGTCTTTTGGGTTAATTACAGGCTCGGTGCCGGCAAGCATATCGTAGGAATCGAGCCGGACCTTACGGTCGTGGATCTCCGATGAATACCGCTCGATCCCTTCCATGATCCCGGAAATTTTGGATTCCTCTACGGTTGCCCCTTTACCGTTGTAGACCGTTATCGCCCCGTCTTCAGCTGTCGGACGGATGCAGGAAAACACGGGAATACCGACACGGTCGAGGTTCGTAATGTCTGCAACCCGGGTGATGCCGGCGGCCGGCACTTTTGGTTCGATGCGTGCAAGGGTCTCGGCAAGCGGGACTGCCCGCTGGGTTTCGTAACGATAGGTTTTCCTGCATGAGGCAATCTGCATGAGTGTCACCGGGAAGTTGGTGGCTGGACTTTAAAAAAAGCGTCCGGCCGGGTTTCTTATATCTGAGATTTCACGTTATTGTGGTTTATACATGTTCATCTGTCAGCAAAAAAATAAAGAGCGTTACCCCAATTATATCCTCTATACCGGGTAATGGAAGTATAACCATGGATTATCTCTATCTTGCCTTAAAATTCCTCATCGGAGGGGGCATCATTGTCGGTGTGACGCTTTTGGCCGGGCATGTCGATCCGAAATACGGTGCAATCCTTGTGTCGGCCCCGATTATCACCATCTTAGCGCTCGTCTTCACGTATAATGAGGCCGGACAGGAGGTAGCCCGGCAGCTGATGATTGGGGCATTCTGGTTTATGATCCCAACCCTGCTTTTTGTTCTGGCGCTCTACTACTTCATGGGGCGTTTCCCGGTTCTTCCCAGTGTTGGCGGTGCGTTTGGCATATGGCTCGCAGCAGTTTTTGTGGTAAACCGGGCGATTGCCGGGTGCTAAAAAATTTTCATAGGTGTACAAATCGTTCTTTTATACAACGATTTGCCCGCTGTTTCTTATTGATAAGGAGACCCTGGGCCATTGTTTTCAAAGGCCACCCCCTCCTTCTGTTGACTGATGAAGGGGGCCTCGTTAAAATTTTTGGAGAACGAAAAGAGGGTAAGGGGGTTTACCTCTTGTGTAATGTTCAGGATGAATGGGGGTTGCCACTTGTATTCAGCACGAAAATGCAGATTGCCTGCCCGGCTCCCCCTTATACCGCGACAAAAAAACAATGAGGAAATAAACCGGGAAAAAATTTGTAGCGGCTTTCCCGTTTTTAGTCTACGAGCACGACCCGGCGTTCCGGTGGCTCCGGCTCGTCATCGTCAAAGATAAACAGGTCGTCGATAGTGGTGTGCAGGGCCTTTGCGACATCATGCGCAAGTCCAAGAGACGGATTGTATTTTCCCTGTTCGAGAAAGACAATTGTTTCGCGTCGCACCCCGACTTTTTTTGCGAGATCTTCCTGTGTCAGGGAGTACCGGGCCCGGTATTCTTTGATCCTGGTCTTCACGGCATTACCCCGGTAGTACCTGCGCCATTAATCAACATCCCCTTTACGGAAGAGCCATGCCTGGTAGATCACAGCAGAAATGGCGAGGACAAGCACGGATGCCGCGAGTGCATTCTGGGTGCCAAGCCTCACCATACCGGAGTAATCCAGCCAGAAGAGTGCGGTCATAAAAATAAGACCGGTCAGCCATGCATACGTTATGCCATATGCACCGATCTTCTTTGACCGTTCGTCTGACTCAGGGTCATCACCGTACTTCCGGTGGCGGATGATCCCGGTGAAGAGAAATGCAAGGCCGGCGCAGAGTAGTACTGTCCCTATGATAGTATCCCTGTCATTTAACAGAGCGAATGCCAGTCCATACACCACCATTATAAAGCCAATAACGATCCGATACAGGTTTCTTGGTTTCATGAGAATTACCTCACATTTTGTTATTTATTTCTAACACATCGGGGATATTAAAGTTATCTATTTCTAACATTACCCGGTAACAATACCTCATACAGCACTTTTCGTGGCGGGTCATCAATCATTGTTTTTTTGCAGACACGTTCATAAGATGATGGCACTCGCTTTTATCACCCGTGGGAAAGGCAATGGCGTAAAAAATCGAAGGATGTTAAATAAAAGATATTTCCCGCGTGCTGTTGTATCCAAAAAAACAGGCAATTTTAATGCCAAAAATGGCGCAAGGCACCAGCGCATTGCATCAGATTATTTATCGCTATAATAATATAAAAGTCCGGGGGCGTATTCTGTCTACTGTGGGCAGCTGCTCAATACCCCTTAGTAAGATGGTTAAAAATGTGGTGGTTATCAACTGTGTTAAATGAGGCCTCTTTGGATATCCCACCACGGGTTGAATGAAAGACAGGTAAAAATTTGGAGAGGAGCGTGATCGTTCATATGAAAATGAAGGGACATATCCGAAAATTTCTGGTAATCGCAATTTTTATGATAGTATTTGCCATGATTGCAACACCGGTGAGTGCGGAACTTAAAATTTCACTTACTGTATTTGATACAAGTAATCCAAATGGTGCCGGAAATTTCTACAGCAAAGTGTTTAAAGACAGCGATGATGGATCAACCGATGGTGTAATTACTCTTCCCAATGGTTTTCAACCGATTGCTAACCTGAAAGTTGAGGGTTCCACACATACATCAGTCCATGCAAATCCGAGTATCCTTGCCAGCGGCTCATCACGTGTGGCTAATAACCGAACTACTCCGGTCCGCATTTATGCTGCTGTCAGCGACACGGACTACGATCCACCGGCCCATTTTGCTGATATCACGGCCAGTGGAACGTTCACCAATGCAGTGGGTTCTACCATTGACGAGGCCTGGTTCAATGACCCGGCAAATGCGCAGGGCGCAGATAAGGCGTTTAGCGATTATGCCGACTTTAATGCAAACAAGGCATCTCTGACTCCCGGAAATCAGGTTGATTCATACAGTTACACAGCAACAAGTGTTCTTAAATCGTTCAATTATAACAAAGAGAAAATCTCTGTGGATGACCCGAACAAGTATTCAATGACCCTGGTGTTTGATTATACACTTCAGCCGGGTACTACGTATGAAAGTGCATTGACCTCGCGGGGTCAGGGAATGACAAAATATATCCCTGAGTTCCCGTCATATGCCGTTCCAGCCGGGATGGTTGTCGGTCTTATCGGTGTCGCCCTGTTTATCCGGAGGAAGAAAGAATAACTTTTTTTGTTGTTTGAAATTTATTCGTGGTCTCTTTTTAGTCCACAGCAGATGGACAATTGCCGTTTTGTCCCGGCGAAACCTTTACGATTAGTCGAAATGGATCTTGTCAGGCTCAAAAATAATTTCCTGAAACTCCGAAATAAAAAAAAAGAATCAGTCGGATATGACTGATTTTACCGCCAGAAAGACGGGTCCTCTGACATCCACTTTCTTTTTGTTGTCGGTGATCGCACGCATCGCGTAATCATCGATTTTCAGGTTGATATCGCTTGGGTGCTTTGCCATTTTGACCTGGACAAGCGTTCCTTTACCGCACCGGGCTGCCTGTTCGATTTCTGCTGCCGCATACGCAGAGGCGGCGGTAATGTAGGAGATTCCGACCGGTATGCCTTTTGTCCTCACGTCTTTCCATTTCTCGGCGTCCGGCACTCCAAGGATATTTCCTTCGTAGACGAAGATCTCGTTTGCACACGCAGGGCCGCAAAGTTTCGCGTTTGATTCGGTCTCGTCAACGGTTACTTTTACGTGCGTGCCAAAGAGAGTACCGTCCCAGGCATCAAAGGAACAGGGTCCCTGCGCTGTTGCATTCGCTGAAGCGACCCGGGCAATTGCGAGTGCAAGCGCTTTTCCTTCAATTGTGACCGGCTCGGCTTTGAGGTGAACCGCCCTTGCAGTTTCACGGTCTGAGAGTGTACTGGGGTAGAACTGGGGGTAACAGAGCTGCCGGACATCGTTTGCGTTATACGCGATCATCGCAAGACGTTCGACACCAAGGCCGAGGTTCATGACCGGAACTCCGATCCCGTACTCTCCAAGGGCCGATGGCGAATACATGCCAAAGGTTGCCACTTCGACCCAGCCGTGGACCGGGTGCTTCGCGTAGACCTCGGTTTGAGAGTCCGGCATATAGTATTTCGACCGTTTCTCATCGGGTTGGAACCGGAAATCCTCGTACCCGAACGCGGAGAGCAGCGCTTCGCTCACGGCCTTGCCGTCCTCGAGCGTGATATCGTCGCCGGCAACAACACATGAAGCGGAATGGTAGGTCATAAGCCGGGTAGGTCCTTCTGCCTGTTCGCGCCGGAAACAGCGGTCGACCGAGAAGAGCCGGATGGGCAGCGGGGTCTTCTCCCAGATCGAACCGAGCGTCATAAACCAGCCGCTTGTCATGTGACTGCGGAGCGTGCTCCTTGAAGATTCGGGCACAAGTGACCTGAATTCTGGGAAGACCGAATCAAGAATGTGCACCACGTTCCCGTCATCGGTGTCAAGTACCGTTGCCAGTTCGTGCGTGAGTTCGTCGCCGTCGATCTCCGATTTCTTGTACGCGTGGAGGGTCTCCCTTAGTTTCTCCTCCGTTGCGGCCGGCATCTGTTTCTTTAAAATTTCATTAATGGCGTCGATCTGGGCCCGGGCGATACCGACATTCGGCCGGGGGAGCCCGCCGATATAGAAGACCCGGTCAAGAACGGCCATCGCTTCGGGGCCGAACTGTCGGTAGATATCTCCCTCTTCCACGATCACCGGGTTCTCGATCTCGTTAAAACCCATCGAGAGGTAGACCCCGCGCAGCCGGTTGATCGTCTCAAAGATCGGGTGCGGCTGTGCCCGGGTATACCGGAGGCGGGGGTATTTTTTATCCTCGCCCGGCGGGGTAATAACTGACGGCCCCTCGTGCCACGCGCCTTCGAAGTTCGTATGCGATTTTTCTTTCCAGTCCTGCGGATTAAATCTCAATTTTATTCACGCTCCAGGCAGACGACCCTGCTTTGTGGGTTTTCATCCCGGATTTTATAATCGCACGATGCGGCAATTTTTGCTGCAAACTGCCGCACATGCTCATGCTCCGGCATGTTGTTTCGTTGCAAACGATTTCTACTGTATCCCAGATACATGTATCCTTTCACTTCGACAAAGGTTGCTCCTGCGTCCTGCAGGATCCGGGCGTACCCTTCCGGGTTTATGTCATTGTGACCAGCTACAACCGTGATCCGGACTGCCGACCGTTTCGTGGAGAGTGCGTTCAGGCTCTCCCGGATCCGTTCCCAGTATGCTCCGGCATCGCCCATCGGACGGCATGTCTTTTCGTAGGTCTCCTCATCCGGCGCATCGAGCGATACATACTGCTGGAAAGGCCGGCACCGGGCGAGCACATCCGGGTTTGTGCCGTTGCTCACGACAAACGTGGTGTAGCCGTTCGCGTTAAAAAGATCAACAAGTTCCGGGAGCCGGCAGTATAGCGTGGGTTCCCCGGAGAGTGAGATTGCTACGTGTTTTGGTACAAGCGCTTCTTTCCAGCGCTCATCGGTCACGGTATTGTCGAGCACTGCGTTGTAGCCGGCAAGTGCTTTTTTCTGTAATTTGTGTACGCCGGCAAGGATCGTCTCAGGCGGGCACTCTTCCTCTTCCGGCATCTCGTGTTCAAACGACCTCCAGCAGAAGAGGCAGCGCTGGTTGCAGCGCAGGGTGGGAGTCATCTGGACGCAGCGGTGGCTGTCAATGCCGTAGAACTGGTGCTTGTAGCACATATCGCCGCCGGTAAGTGCCCGTTTGCACCAGAGGCAGGGCTTGAGCGCGGCAGTGGACGTTGGCGAAAAAAAGAGGTATCCCTGTTTTCGCAGGGCATCACATGGTGCGGATGGCATCGATCCCGAGCGTTTCAAGCGTTTCTTTTAAGGTGTTCTGCACTGCTTTAACGAGCGTAAGCCGGCGGTCGCGGACTTTTCCCTCGCTTTTTAGGACCGGCTCGTAATGGTAGAACGTGTTGAAGGTATCGGCAAGCTCGTGGGCGTACGTTGCGAGCAGGTGCGGGCGGAGTTCTGCAACCACTTTTTCAATGACCCCGGGGAACTTTGCGATCTTCTTTGCGAGGATGATTTCCTGTTCGGTCTCAAGATCGTAACACTCGGTAAACGCGCCGGCCTTTTCAAGGATGCTGCATGCACGGGCATGGGCGTACTGGATGTAAGGCCCGCTCTGGCGCTCGAAATCAAGCGCTTCCTTCCAGTCAAAGACTGTGCTTTTTTCCGGTGAGATCTTCACAATATCGTAACGGATTCCTGCGAGTGCAACAGAATCCGCAATGTTCTTCCGGGTCGCCTCATCGAGTTCCGGTCTCCGGGTTGTTACCTCTTCCAGGGCACGCTTTGTGACTTCTGCCATCAGGTCGTCGGCCGAAACAAACTTTCCTGCCCGGGTGCTCATCGAGCCCTCCGGGAGCGAGACGAACTCAAAGTGCACGATCTCGGGGGGTTTCTGGCCAAGAAGTTTTAACGTGCACTGGAGCTGCGCCCCGATCAGCTTGTGGTCGGCGCCCAGCACATCGATCGCCCGGTCGAAGTTCACGCTCTTCCAGGTGTGGAACGCGAGGTCCCGGGCCGCGTAGACCGAGGTGCCGTCGCTTCTGCGGATCACGTACTTGTTGGTAAAGCCAAATTCGGCGAGGTCGAGCGCGATAAGGGTGTCCTCGTGACAGGCCTGCGGGAGTTTCTCTATCTTCCCGATCACCCTTTTCGTGTCGCCGTTCCTGACAAAGTCGCTCTCCCAGACAAACCGGTCGTGCTTCACGTTGAGGTTCTTTAACGTGACCGCAAACCCGTCAAGGCAGCGGGAAACTTCGTTCCGGAATTTCTTTACCGTTTCCGCATCGCCGCTCTCCACGAGCTGCATGAGCTTGTCGACCTGCCGGGTGATGCCGGGGTCCTTCTCGATCTCCCGGTTCGCCTCGATATAGATCCGGGCGATGTGGGCGTCCTCTTTCTCGCCCGCGTGTTGCGCATGTTCGAGGTGGTCAAAGCCCCAGGTGACAATCGCGATCTGCCGGCCCATGTCGTTTACATAGTACTGGACTTCGAGCCGGTAGCCGGCCTTCCGGAACGCCCGGGCAAGTGTGTCGCCGATGATCGAGTTCCGGATGTGCCCCACGTGGAGCGGGCCGTTCGGGTTCGCGCTCGTGTGTTCGAGCACGATCCGGCTGTCCTTTGCCGGGAGCGAGCCGTAGCCGGGCTGTGTCGCTGCTTTGACGGCCGCACTGACGTAGGCGCTGCCGAAGACAAAGTTGATGTACGGCCCCTTTGCCTCGACCGTAATTCCCTGCCCTGCAAGCTCTTTGTTGTTTTTGAGGGTGGCAGCAATCTCCTGCGCTATTTTTACCGGTGCCTGTTTTTTTGTTTTTGCAAGAGAGAACGCAATGGTCGAGGCGAGGTCCGCATGCTCCCCGCCATCGATGAGCTGGATATCCTCGAGTCCCGTGCATTCCGTCAGTGCTTTTTTTATTATTGTCGTTGTGTCAAAAACCATTTAGTATCCCGTCCTGTACCGGAGGATCGCAGCAATCCCGCCGAATGCCGAGTAGAGGATCGACCCCTCCTCGAAATCGTCCGAGATCAGTTCCACTTTCGCGCTCGAAGCATCGGCGAGCTTCGCCAGTTCGTCAATGATATCGATCTCCTCCTCAAGCACGAGAGGCGCGGTGCACTTCGGGCACGAGCCGAATGCGATATCGCGCACGGTCTTTCCCACCGGCATGCTCACGGTCCGCTCCTCGGTGTGGGAGCAGCTCTGGCATTTTATTTTGAGCCGGGACTTCCTCAGGTTCGAGGAGAGAAGGAGCGTGTCGATCGCACCGATCTCGAGGTTTTTCCGTATACTCTCCTCCCCGTACGCGGCAAGGCCGTTGTTGTCCTTAACGAGTTCTTTGAGGAACTTCTCCATGAGGGACTTCTCTTTGACGACCGTCATGCCCGAGAGCGCGTCCTTTGCGGCATCCACGAGCTCGGGAAGACCGTCTTCATTCGTGTACGCAACGTCGAAGAGGCCGATGAGCTTTTTCTGGACCTCGTGGTGGAGGAAGTTCCCCGCCTCAAACTCCTCTTTTGTCGGGCTCGGGCCGCCAATCAGCAGGCCCTTGAAGCGCTTGAAAAAATCTTTTTCCCCAAGGAAGATCGCACTCGACCGTTCGCCGACTTTCGTGTAGAACTCGTTGATCGCGATCTCACGGAGCCGGCCGAACCGGGCCGCGGACTGGCCGCCTTTCCTCATCTTGCCCGGCACCGTCGAGGTCGCCCCACCGATCGGCTCGATCCTGTTGCCGCGCAAAAAGCCCCAGTAGGCCTCCCTCCGGTCGAGAACCAGAAGTCCGTACACGAACTTCTCGTCGAGCATCTGTTTGAGGGGTTCGAGCTCGAAGCCCGAACTGCAGCGGTACATGTAGGTGTTGAGGGGCTCGGGCGGCTCGATGATCGTGCACTGGAGATCTGTCCGGTCGCCGTAGAGCTTGACCGTCCCGCAGAAGACCGCCATGCCTTTTTCCGGCGGGCGCTTGTAGTACTTGAGCCGGGAGAGGATCGAGGAGATTGCGCTCTGGACGTTTGTTCTCGTCTGTTTGCTCTTGATGTTCGCGCACTGGCCGTACTCGTCTTTTAACTGGCCTGTTACATCGTAGATCTGTTTGTCCGGCGGGATGTAGAGCGTAATGAGCTCCGTCCCGTCTCCCTGCTGCGCTTCGAGTTTTTCGAGTGTCTTTTTGAACTCGTAACGCTTTCGCGCCTCGTCTTTTTCCACGGCTTCTGTCATGAGCGGTTTTCAGCCTCGCCTAAAGCTAATACATATTCACGCTTGCGTACCATAAATTTGCGCCCATAGTGCTATGAGTTGTCGGTCTACATCCGGGTTGATCCCGTGGTCTCCGGAAAACTCAATGTATTTTTTGGGTTCGTTTGCCGTTGCAAACAGGGCCTTCCCTTGTGCAAACGGGATTATCGGGTCGGTGGCGTTATGGAACATCCAGACCGGGCGCGGTGAGATCCCGGGCAGGTACGTACCCGGTTCAACAGATTCTGCAAACCGCAGGATATCTCCGGATCCTCCCTGTGCAACAACCGACTCTTTAAGTCCCCATTCTGCTGTAGAGATCCCCACGTACCCGGCAAAATTCTTATCGACACCGGCTGCAACCGCTGCGTACCGTCCTCCGTTACTCCCCCCGACGGCATAGACCGGGACGCCGAATTTAAGAGAGAGCAGGGCGCGGGCGGATGAAATATCGCAAATGGTCAGGTAATATCCCGGCCATTCCTCCTGGTTTCCGGTTTTAAATTTTGCATACTCGGTTGAGGGATTAAAGGGGTACCCGGGCGTCTCTCCACCCCGGCCCCGGGTGTCAATAAACATGAACGCGTAACCGGCTTTTGCATACCGGACCATCCGTTCCTCGTGTCCTGCGATGGTCTCACTGGCGCCTGGGATATAGACCATTACAGCCTTTGGTGTTTTTGGGTACGAGAGGTACGTGACCACATCGCCGGTTGTCGTGTGCAAGACGAAGCGCGATTTGGTATACGTTTCGTTTGAGACAAGCACTGTCTCAGTTGACGTGACCGGTGCGCAGGTCACTGAGAGGACGCCGTTTTTGTCCACGGAATACGATGGCGTCGCGGTGCTGCCGGTACATCCTGCAAAGAGTGCCATGATGACCATGCAGGTAACACCGGCAACGATAAAGTTATGGGGGATCATGCGTAGTCCCTGCACCGGTGGATCAGGCAGATTGTTTTTGCATCGCAGATGGTGCCATCCCTCACCATCGCGTCCATCTCGTCACCGGAGACATCCACTACCTCGATGACCTCATCGGCATCTTTCCCAAACTCGCTTGATGGCTCAAGGTCCCGGGCCTCGAAAAGAAAGATTTTTTCGTCAGTATAACCGGGAGTTGTGTAGATGAACCCTTTTGGGATCATGGTCTTTGCCGCAACACCGGCTTCTTCAATTAACTCCCGGTGCGCAGTCTCAATTGGTTTCTCCCCGTCTTCCATGGTCCCGGCCGGGGCTTCGTAAATATACTGGCTGACCGCGTAGCGGTACTGCCGCAGGAGCTTGTACCCGGTACTGGTGACCGGCAGGATCGCGACCGCGTTTTTCGGGTGCACGATCACTGAGTCCTTTTCGAAACCGTTCGGGAGCCGGATTTTTTTATTTTCGATCCAGAGTTTCCGCCCTCTGAAGATCTCCATTATTCCACCTCGTAAGGGATGGGGTCTTTCTCGCCAATTGCGGCAAATGCTTCCCGCCGGAAATGGCACGATCCGCATGTCCCGCAAGCTTTATCCTCGTTCTGGTAGCAGGACCACGTGTGTTCGTAGGGGACGTGAAGGTCTTTACCGAGCCGGAGGATATCGGTCTTTGTCATGTGGATGAACGGCGTGAAAAGCTCGATATGGGTGGATTCTTTTGTCCCAAGCTCGATCACGCGCCGGAAGGCATCAATAAACTGCGGCCGGCAGTCCGGGTACCCTGAATAGTCAAGAGACTGCACTCCGATGAATATCGCATCGGCATCTTTTGCCTCGGCAAAACTGGTCGCAATCGCAAGAAGGTTTGCATTCCGGAACGGGACATACGAGTTGGGGATATGCGCCCGGGCCGGGTCATAGTTGTCGACCGCCGTTGTTTTATCAGTCAGGCTGCTTGCTCCGAACTGTGAGAAATACCGGAGGTCGATCTCGGTAAAATCCCGGGCCGAGAGGAGCGAGGCTATTTTTTTTGCACAGGCCCGTTCCTTTTTTTCAGTACGCTGGCCGTAGTTTGCGTGGAGTGCGAGAATATCGTAACCTTTGCTTTTTGCAAGATACGCAAGCGTTGAAGAGTCCATTCCTCCGGACATCAGACAGACTGCTTTCATTATTTTACCCCAAGGATCTTGTGGAGCTGGACCTGGAACCGGACCGGCAGGTTGTTATCGAGAATGAACCGGACAACCTGGTTGTAATCCGTACCATAGACCGGAGAAACAAAGATCTCTCCGGCTATTGCGTGATGTTCGATAACTTCCTGCGCGTACTGGCAGTCCTCAATATTTTCCACAACAAACTTCACGCTGTCCTTAGGCCGGATTTTTAAAAGTAGTGTAAGATCACTTTTCTCTCCGGATGACGGGCATTTCACGTCCATGCAGACCGAAGCATACGGCTGTACCGGTGAAAAATCAATCGTCCCGTTTGTCTCGATATCGATCGCGATCCCACGCTTTGCAAGGGAGGAAAGGAGCGGGATAAGCGCCTCTGTCTGGAGCAGCGGTTCGCCACCCGTAATGCAGACCGAACGAGGGTTTTCCCTCCAGACTTCTTCGAGAATCTTATCGCAACTGGTTTCGGTCCCGCCATTCTGGGCATACCGGGTATCGCACCAGCGGCAGTCAAGGTTGCAGCCCGAAAGCCGGATAAAAAGGCAGGGTTTTCCCTGCCGGGTGCCCTCTCCCTGGATGCTTGTAAAAATTTCAGAAACTTTCATTCAATGATCTCGGCATAACAGTTTGGTGATTCCCAGACCCGGAGCCTTGTCACATGCGCCGCGATGTGCTGCGTCCGGCAGATCTCTTCAAGATCGTCCCGGAAGATCCGTGCCAGCAGTTCGCTTGTCGGGTCACCCGGGGTCGTGAGCACATGCTGGAACTTTTCAATGACTTCAACCATCGGGTCATCGCGGTTAAGGATGATCTGGTGGTCGTATTTTCCTACGGTCTGTTTGATCACGTTATAATCAATAAGGATACCCGTTGTCGCATCCGGTTCGCCTTCAACCCAGACTTCGATCTTCCAGCGGTGCCCGTGAAGGTTTGCACATTTTCCATTATAATGGAGCAGCCGGTGGCTTGCATCGATCTGGACTTCTTTATAGATCGCAACGGTCATTTGCTGTAGCATTGGCCGGATGAGGATATAATATTATTACGAGTGAGGGATAATAGTAAGAGACAGGCAGGTGGGATGCCACAATTTATAAATCGGTTCCCCGCGTTAGTATATATCTCAGTGTGGGTTATCGATAACCACAAGAAAAAATGAAATGAGGCTCTTTAATGGGACAGGGTAAATTCGCAGCCAGAAAACTGGTTCGGGACGCAAATAAGTTCCGGTGGAGCGACAAGAACTACGCTCGCCGGGTACTCAACCTTGATGAAAAGTCGGATCCGCTCGAAGGCGCTCCGCAGGCAAGGGGTATCGTACTGGAGAAAGTCGGTGTCGAGGCCAAACAGCCCAACTCGGCGATCCGGAAATGCGTGCGCGTGCAGCTCATCAAGAACGGCCGGCAGGTCACCGCGTTTGCGGTTGGCGACGGTGCAATCAATTTCATCGATGAGCACGACGAAGTCGAGATCGAAGGCATTGGCGGTCGTCTGGGCCGGTCCATGGGTGATATCCCCGGGGTCCGGTATGTGGTTACCAGCGTCAACAACGTCTGCCTCCACGAAATGGTCATCGGCAGGAAGGAGAAACCGCGCAGGTGATTATGATGGCAGAAGCAGAAGTAAAAACCGAAGCCTCGACAGGGGCAATACCGCAGTCAAAGGCACTGCTCTTCAACAAGTGGGATGTAACCGAGGTCAAGGTTACCGACCCGAGCCTTGTGCGGTACGTGAATCTCACCCCCCAGATCATCCCCCACTCATGCGGCAAGTTCTCGCGGCAGGAGTTCAATAAGGCCAATATGATGATCGTTGAGAGACTGATCAACAGCCTGATGCAGACCGAGAATAACACCGGCAAGAAGCAGCTGGCAATAGGGATTGTGCGGGATGCATTCGAGCTCATCAACAAAAAGACCAAGAGAAACCCCGTCGAAGTGCTTGTCGAGGCAATCGGCAACACCGGCCCCCGGGAAGAAACCGTCCGTCTGAAATACGGTGGTATCAACGTTCCGAAGTCTGTCGATACTGCACCAATGCGCCGTGTCGATTCCGCTATCGGTTTCATTGCCGAGGCAGTCTTGAAGTCATCGGGCAAGAGCAAGAAACCCGCAAGCGCGATTCTTGCAGATGAACTGATCGCCGCATCAAAAGGCGATGCAAAGTGTTACTCTGTCGGGAAAAAAGAAGAAAAGGAACGGATTGCGAAATCCGCCCGGTAAACATCTTTTTTTGAGGTCAATTTTATGGCACGAGGCAAAAAAACGATTGAGCGCGTAGTCGAGCTCATGAAGGACCCCAAGCATATCAGAAACATTGGTATCGTGGCGCACATTGACCACGGCAAGACCACCCTGTCCGATAACCTGCTTGCGGGTGCAGGTATTATTTCTGAAGAACTTGCGGGCAAGCAGCTCTTCATGGATTCTGATGCGGAAGAGCAGGCCCGTGGTATTACTATCGATGCATCGAACGTATCGATGGTCCACGAGTACGAAGGCCAGGATTATTTAATTAACATGATTGATACGCCCGGCCACGTTGACTTCGGTGGGGACGTTACGCGTGCAATGCGTGCGGTCGACGGCGCTGTTGTGCTTGTCGATGCAGTTGAAGGCACGATGCCCCAGACCGAAACCGTGCTCCGGCAGGCTTTAAAGGAACAGGTCCGCCCGGTGCTCTTCATCAACAAGGTAGACCGGCTGGTTAACGAGATCAAGGTTGATGAGACCGAGATGCAGATCCGGCTCGGGAAAGTGATCGACAAGGTCAACAAGCTCATCAAGGGCATGAACGAAGAGGCGTACAACAACGGCTGGAAACTCGATGCGTCGAAAGGGACGGTTGCTTTCGGGTCAGCGCTCTACAACTGGGCCGTCTCGGTCCCGTACATGAAAAAGGGCGGTGTCTCGTTCAAGGACGTGTTCGAGAAATGCCGTGCGGGTGACATGAAGTACCTCGCGAAGAACAGCCCGCTCTACGAAGTCGTGCTCGACATGGTGGTTCGCCACCTGCCGGACCCGCTCGAGGCCCAGCCCCGACGTGTGAACGTCATCTGGCATGGCGACCATTCCACGAAGGAAGGCAAGGCCATGCTCGCCTGCGACCCGAACGGTCCCGCAGCAATGATGGTCACTGATATCTCCTTTGACCCCCACGCGGGTGAAGTTGCAACCGGCCGTCTTTTCTCCGGTACCCTTAAGAGAGGCGACGGACTGTACGTCATGGGTTCTGCAAAGAAAGAGAACCGGCTCCAGCAGGTCGGTATCTTCATGGGCCCGAAGAGAGTCGAGGTCGAAGAGATTGTCGCAGGAAACATTGCGGCAGTCACCGGTCTTAAGGATGCCATTGTCGGTTCGACTGTAACCTCCCTCATGGATATGTCGCCGTTTGAGTCGCTCAAACACTACTCAGAACCGGTCATGACCGTTGCAGTCGAGGCAAAGAACATGAAGGACCTGCCAAAGCTTGTCGAAGTGCTCCGGCAGGTTGCAAAGGAAGACCCGACGCTCGGTGTCGCCATCAACGAAGAGACGGGCGAGCACCTGATCTCCGGTATGGGCGAGCTGCA
>DAOQAA010000015.1:0-37736 GCA_035353675.1 Methanoregula sp.
CTTTAGCAAGAATTCCCTTCGAGATTGCCAGCGCGATATTTCAGGCGTTTGCCGCTCTTGACGCGATGCGGACAAACCTGGATATCTTCAGTTCGGTCCTGAGTATTTATCATAATTTTACGAGCGGATTGTCATTCCCCCAAAACCTCCTCCTGTCAATGGGTCCTTTGGGCACTCTGGTGTGGATAGGATTCTGGGGAGCCATCTTCTGGTATATCGGAATACCGGCATTTGGTGTGCTGTTTTCCCTACTGATGGATCATCGATAATTCTTTTTCAAGGTCGTTCTTTTACAACTTCCCGGCAAACGCCCTCGCGAGCACCGACAATCCGCCGCCTCAAGGGACATAGACGATAGATTTCACAATAATTTTGATATTGTTAATACGCCAAGAAAATCTTTCAGTTAGTTTTCCTTCAATCCTTCCAGCATTAAAATACAAATCTTCGATTGGATCAGTTTTCCTCCAAGGATAAAATAACTCAATGGTTATTTCTCTTTTTAAACCTATGTCACTTGAATAAAAACGTAGTTTATTAATTTCGAACCTTTTATCATCCTTATGGATTTTTCGTCCCCACTCCTGAAGTTCATCACATAATATAAGGAGCGCTGAATAGGGGTCACAAATCATATCCACAGGTTTACTTAAGGTGTGAATACGAATTGCATTGAAAGCAAAAACTGCTTGTTTTGTCCACTTTCCTTTATCAAATTTCATGTCCATTTCTTTTTCAAGTAAATTAGCGCTAATTTCCCCGTGAGTTTTACCCAACTTTTCTTGATATACGTATCCAATATCATGGTATATCGCGCACAAACACCAAACAAAATTAAACATATCCAAATCATGGGGTAATTCAAGAGGAATATTCTCGAATTCGTGCTTGAAAAAATCTTGATAGAGAATTCGCCCTAAAATCCAAACACGGAATGAATGGCACAAGTGATCTCGATATTCTGACTTCGTATTTTGCGTCTCAAATCTTTCTAAGTCATCGATTACTTTATCGAATCTTTTTCCATGGTAATCTGCATATTTTAACATACATTCACGAAAATTTTTTCTGACCTCTTTAGAAGATTCATTCAAAGGAATGTTTTTCAGATTCTTGATATCGTTTTGATTTATTTGACCGGAATAAAACACCGAACGACATTTCTCATCAGCAATTAAAAAGGCAATTATCTTTTCATCAGTAATCTCGATCTCTGTAGTCAAACGATTCATCTCCCGGTTACAACTTCCCGCCAAACGCCTTCGCCAGCACTGCCTGCGTCAGCGCATCCGCTCTTTTCGTTGCAGCCGCAACCTCCGGATCAACGGCATCTACATAGACAAAGAGGGTTTCGAGTCGGCGGAAGATCTCATGCTGCTCTCTCAAAGGAATTAGACAGATCTATTTAAGATCTTTTAATGTTTGATTTTTCTTTGAAGCAATTGCCTCTTTTTCACAAAGTGCGAGATAAGATTCAATTTTTTCTTTCAGCGTATCCGTATGATGATATAATTCCTTGGAGAGGAGAAACATCCGAGCAGTATCTCCTATGGCCTTGTGAGGTTTAATCAGATACTGATATTTTTCAGGGATCGTGTAGGTATAGTGTTCTGAATGAATAGTGGTGTTAAAAATCTGAAATTTGATGATATAGGATAGACGATCAAGAGACATGCTTTGCTTTAAAGATAAACTCTCTTTGCTCTCCTTTTGAAGATCCAGACAGACCAGATTATTTGTGTTAAACCCTGCTCGTCTTAATGTAAGGGTTTCACGTTCTTTGGCGAAGAAAATAAGTGTTCGAACATTATTTTTTGCCAAATTCTGCATATAGCCGTGAAGATTATTGTGAATTATCCTTGAAATTTTGAGAGCATTCTTTTTACTTTGAGGATCTAGACAAAATTTTTTGTCATATGTTTTGGGGGTATCCGGTGTTTTTAAGTTAATTACCCGGGCTTTTACATTTATTGTACGTCCTAACTTGTCTACTACATTTCCCCATTTTTCAACATCAATATCGAAATAGAATTTTTTCCCTGAAATCTCAAGTTCGTCAGATCTCGGGTTATAGATTACGGCACCTATCTCGATCGGTATGTTAAGTCGCTGATGAGTCCCGTAAACTGCACCGAATTCCATATCTATATATGCAGATTTTGCCACAGGATCCAACAATTCTTCGACTCCATTCAAGGTTTTTCACACCACATTTATGAAATCATTTTCACAACTTCCCGCTAAATGCCCTCGCTAGCACCGCTTGCGTCAGGGCATCCGCACGGGCAAAACGAGAACTTCGAACCGACGGACGATCTCGTGCTGCTCGGCAGGGATTATGAGCACTTTATTGAGGTATCGGAAGTATACCAAATACCAAACCACTTGCACTGAAATGTAATTGTCCCTTGAGTTTAAATTTTATATACTGTTTTGATTTATCCTTCGGCAGAGATTCTGGAATAATCGGTCCTAGTTCTTTGTACCGATTGGTGCTGAAGACGCATTCGACTTCTTTATCTTCGGTAGTTACCGGAAATTTCATGGTGACTATTGCTTCGAAATTTTGTTTTGCAGCCAACATTACAACATCTTCGCGCAATCCGAGGAAAAATAATTCATTTGGTGAAAGTCGAAGCGTAATCCCGCCAGCGGATCCATTCACGATTCGCGATTTATTCGAGAAAAAAGAAAATTCTTGGCCAAATGCAAACATCGGAGCAAAAGAATACAATTCTCCATTCAGACGTCGGAGAGGGCTATTATCTAATTCATTCGGATCTTTTATTTTTTCGATGCACCCCAGTCGCGTATTTAGAGATGAACTAAATTGAGATCGAGGACTGATAAATGAGATCCAATCCCGTAAAAATTTTAAGCGGGATAAAAGACGCATTCGTTCAGGTGTCTCTTTGATAGGATCTGGATAGGGGTCGGTAAGCCAGCATTTAACCATCCCGTCACGACGCGAATCAATTGCCGCAATTGTCCCGTACCTTATAGAAGCCGGGTGGGGATCCTTGCCTTCCGCAACAAGTGACATTAAATCAGCTTTTTTCGCATCAAGGCGACTTTTTTGAGATAGAACATTTTGTGATTGAATCCGATTATCCTCTATCGAAGTTCCCTTTGCTTCAACTTGAACAATTTGATTGCCGGTGCTTGCAATTTCATAATCAAATGTCCTGCGATTTCCTTCTGGTATCGGGATCCAATCTGCTTCAGTGAGTCCGTGTACCCGACTGATGATTGATAACCCGATCGACTCCCCAACATATTCGGAAATCGTTCGTCGTGGTTGATCTAATGTCGGAGCTAAACTGATGGACTGTGCATTAAAATCGAGGAATCCCAACATTTCATTGAGGGCAACCTTTAAATATTGCTGCATTTGCCAATAATTTCGATATACCGTTGGATTTGCCCGTTTTCGATTAAAAAGAAAATATGTTAAAAATTCTGCGGAAAGGATCTCAACCGGATTTGAGACGATTTTGCGGATTTCATTTGCAGAAGGGTACTTCAGGAGCTTTTGCTCCTCCCTTTTATCATAAAAACTTACATCGACTTTAATGGTTTTTGGAAATGGGTCTGTCATAGTTACCTCATCACAACTTCCCGGCAAACGCCTTCGCAAGCACCGCCTGCGTCAGCGCATCCGCCCTTTTTGTGGCAGCCGCAACCTCACGCTCAACGGCATCCGCACGGGCAAAAAGCGCCTCGACCCGGCGGATGATCTCGTGCTGATCAGCAAGAGGGGGGAGGGGGATGCAAAGGTTCTTCACATCTGCAACGTTCAAATGAGGAGAAGAAGTACCCCCGATAAGGTCTTTAATCTTTTTTAAGACGATCGGTGAATTTAAAAAATTTTGAATAAATTTCGGATCAGTTTTCGTTTGATCCACTCGTAAAAGCATCATTCGTTGACCTAAACAGATTTTCAATCCTTTCGGAATAATACAAGCGATTCCTAAAATTCCACCCTCTCTACTATATACGATATCATTTTCATGTGGTTCTAATCTTGAGATTCTTTCGAGATAGGTATCGTGGGACACATACCTAACTTCAGCTAAATCCAAATCACCCGGTTTAAAATTTGTTGTACGTAAGCAAATTTCCCCATTTAAAGTCCATTTTGGTGTAGAATGTGGACAATCAACGATTGTCTCACATACATTTTTTATTTTTTCCAATCGCCAAGCGACTGGAATTTCCGAATCATATTCAGTATCCCCGATATCCTCACAATTAATTGAAAATTGATCGGAGTCTTGAGTCTCTCCCCTCCACCCCTCCGTCAAACGCCCTTCACATGCCGCCGCCAGTACGGCCTGCCGGAATTTTTTCATGATCAACGGCATCCGCTGCAATCGTTCGCGGGCTGCATTGATGTTCGCCATCAGGGCTTCGACACGGGCGACGATGCGCTGCTGTTCGAGGAGTGGGGGTACTAGTATCCGGAATTTTTTGATATCTTTCTGGAACAGATGTGGAACTGCCGAACCAGTGATTCGTTCTCTGACGATTTTTTGAAAACTCGGGCTTTTGAAATAAAAAAACAAATATCTGGGTAGAATTTCAGAAGAGGGCCGCACCACCAGCAAAGAGGAATTGACCGTTACTTTGCCGGGCAGATCTTTTACAAACCCGATTTTTCCGATTGTCCCATCTTTTGTGATGATGATATCTTCTTCTTTTAACTGGATTTCCGGAGATTCATCGTAACGGTATTCACTCAGATGATCTGTAACGTTCTGAAAATCGATGAAACCGTTTTCCTGAATATCCTTCACTGCAAGAAATAATGGTCCTTCTTTTGTGTACTCTTCCCTTTTCAGGCCCCGCCATCCGATTCTTGCTGCGACATAAATGTAATCCTCTAAAATAACACTTTTCCAGCCTTCGGGTAATTCCACATCAACTGGAATCTCATATTCAGGTTTCGGGATGACTTTTTTCTTCTTCATTTCTTCCCTTTGCCAGCAGAAACTGAATCCCCATTTCCGTTCTCAAGCAGCACCGCAATCTTCTGGAGCTCGTCAACTGCCTCCCGGAGTTCTGCAATCGCATCGGTAACAAGTTCCTCCGGTTCCGGCAGGGAATCCGCATCATCGAGCGAATCGTCCTTCAGCCACTTGAGCGAATCGATCTTGTAGTTCCGCTCCTTTACCACGCTGATGTGGAACGAGTGCCAGCGATCTTCCTTTGAGTCCGCTTCGTTGCGCTTCGATCTGCCATTCGGGTCGGCACCGTAGACCTTCTCGAACTCTGCGAAATATTCCGGTGTAAGTGGCCGGTTCTTCTTCGTGATCCCCGGGACGTTCGTCCGGTCATCGTACACCCAGATCGTCTCGGTAGGGAATCCTTTCTGGAAGAAGAGCACGTTCGTCTTCGTGCCCGGGGAATAGGGTGTGAAGGTGCCGTTCGGAAGCCGGAGGATGGTGTGCAGGTTGCACTGCTCGGTGAGATCCTTGAACACTTCGCCTGCCTGATCGGCAAAGAGCACGTTGTCCGGGACAACAACCGCCGCCCGGCCGCCGGGTTTAAGGATCGTCAGCACATGCTGGAGGAAATTGAGCTGCTTGTTCGATGTCGAGACCATAAAATCGTCCCGGTCCGGTGCCTGGTTTGCGCCCTTTGTCCCGAATGGGGGATTGGTCAGCACGACATCATACGCTATTTTGTCCCAGTCCTCGTAGATCGAATCGCCCAGCTTGATGTCCGGTTCGAGGTTCCGGAGGTACAGGTTCATCAGCGCTAAACGGCGGGGGCGGGGAACAAGATCCTGCCCGAAGTAAGTCTGCTTCCGGATCCGGTCGTTGATTTCACGCTCGAACGCCCCGCCGTGGGTCTTGTCGAGCAGCCACTCGTACGAGCAGACTAAAAATCCCCCGGACCCGCAGGCGGGATCGCAGATGGTGAAGTCCCGTTTTTTCCGGGGATCGGGCTTCATGCACCGGACAATCGACTGGATAAGAATTCGCGGCGTAAAGTACTGGCCGGCCCCTTTCTTTCCCTCGCTTGCCGCCTTTTCGAGCAACCCCTCGAACGCTTCGGCCTTCACGTCAACGTTGAGCTCGGTCCATGCCGTCTCATCGATCAGGCTGATCAGTTTTTTCAAATTCACCGGGTTCGTGAACCGGGAGAGGGCGCCGGCATAGATATCGCCAAGGATGCCCGGCTGCTGCCCGAGCGTCCGGAGCACATCCACATAATGATCGGAGAGTTCGGTCCCGGACTTTTCCATGAGTGTCTTCCAGTCACAGCCTGCCGGCAACTTTACTTCCCGCTCATCCGCCATTTTGATGAAGAGAAGATACGTGATCTGCTCGATGTAATCTCCGTAATCGATCCCGTCATGCCGGAGGGTGTGGCAGAACCCCCAGAGTTTCTGGACAACGTCACTCATGCTGCAATCGTCTCGTTCCATTGCCGGATAAGTGTCGGCAGGTCACCATTGAAAACACGGTTCGCTATTCCCCACCCGCCATCGTTTGCGAAGATGGGAATACTGTTGAAGTCTTCCTTACTGATTGAGAGATTTGTGATTAAATGAGCTCTGATCCTTTCCAGCCACTGCTGCTGTTCCGGTGTAAGCGATGCCGTCAGGCTCATTCGGTCAAATGCCCGCTGGATTCTTTCCTCTGCAGTAAAGAGCGGCTCGTCCTCCCGGGCGGCATGCTTTACCATCGAGATGATATCTACCAGTGCTTTGTGATACCTTTCGTTATGGGCCCTCTGGAGATTTTCAATCGTGAAACGGTACCGCGTTGCAGCAAGTTTCTGCTTGAGCTCGGCAAGTGCATCGGTGCTCCAGTCCCGGGGTCGGTCCAAGAGAATCCGGATCGCTTCGATCTGTTCCGGGTTCTCCTTAACGAACTTCGAGAACGCAGAAAGGTAATCTTCGGGCTTGTACTCATTTCCGGCCGAATCCCGGACGATGTATCGCGAGCTGACGGTATCCACGTTCTCGTATGCCACTATCATAGACCGCTCGGGCCGGGGATAATAGAGCAGGAGATCCACAAACTCCGGCTTTCGCAGGATGGCCATGGTCGCAGTGAAATTCTCGCGAAGCGCTGCTGGAAGGTTCCGGGCATACCCTTTGAGATCCCCCATCGGGATATATGCGGCAAACTGGTCGCGGGCCGCACCGCTCATCTCCTTGTCGATCCTTTGTAGCCTTTTTACAAGTACTCGGACATTGTAATCCCTGTCCCGGTTGTCCCAGATGTCACTAATCACCTGGTCGATTGACCGGCTCTCCCGCTCGGGAGGCTCGGCAGTGATCCCGGTTGCCTGCCGGAAATAATTGAGCAGTGTTCCGCCGAAACAATCGAAAACTACAAAGTGAGATTTGTCCGGACACCGCTCCCCTTTGCGTGTCCCTCTCCCGAGCATCTGTTCAAAGAGGATACGGGATTTTACCGGCCGCAAAAAGACGATGAACTCCAGGTCCGGGATATCGACACCTGTGGAGAGCAGGTCAACGGTCACGACAACTGCCGGCATCGGGCGGTTCCGGAACTCGCGAATGTGCTGGAGTGGCCGGTCCACCTTGCCGGTGATCTTCTGGACAAAGGAATCGCCTCTCCCGAAGATATCCCGGGCAAGATCAACAAGCTGGTCTGCATGGGACATATGGGACAGGTCGTTGACAGCAAAGATCAACGTCTTGGGGAACCGCCCGAACCGCTGCTCGTGCTCTTCAGCATATTTCCGGATTTCGGCAAGGATCTTCCGGTTTGAATCCGGCGAAGTGATCGAGCGCTCAATCTCCGTTGTGTCAAACTGTAGCTCGTCCTCGAGATTATCGTAAGACTGCGTCCCGTCCTTTGCACTGATCACGCCAACCTGCTCGCCGGTTTTGAGGAATATCCCGTTCATCCGGACATTCGATTCGAGTGCGACCGCATCGTAATCCACCAGATAGCCTTCGCTGACCGCACGGGAATATTCGTACCGGAACACTATTTCCCGGAAATAAGCAAGTGTATGAGCAGCCGGTGTGGCCGTCAGGCCGATCTTGATCGCATCGAAATGATCGAGTGTCTTTCGCCACACGGACTGTTCTTCGGCAGTGTACCCCCGGTGGCATTCGTCTGCAATAATAAGATCGAAGGCATGGATCGGAATATCCATCTGTTCCGCGTCATCGTCAATCGGCTCTTCATTGGATCCAAAAATCGCGTTGCGCCCGAAAAGGTTGATAGTCATCCGCTGGATCGTGCAGACATACACAAACGCATGGCCGGGCTTTGGCGAGAGCAGGTAAGACGAGGGCAGGACCTTGGGATCGAACTTCTCTTCCTCTTCGAAATCTTCCCGAAAAAACCGCTGGCTGTATACTTCGTATGCTTTGTCAAATTTCAGGCCCGGCCGCGCTTCAAACGATGCGAATGCCTTGACCGCCTGAGCAGCGAGAGCCCGACGGTCCACGAGGAACAGAATCCTCTTTGCGACCCCGGACTCCATGAGCCGGAAGATCTGGTTGACCATCGTGTACGTCTTGCCGGTCCCGGTCGCCATTGCAACAAGCATCTGGCGTTTCCGGTCGCGGATGACCTGTTCGATTGCTGCATTTGCTTCTGCCTGGTAGGGTCGCAGCATCGGATGCAAATTCTCTCTTTCAAGAAGACGTTGGCAGGCAATCTCGAATTTTTCTTTGAGCCGTTCCGCCATTGCATCGGGTGTGTGGAACTTTGAAATGATTCGGGAACGGCTGAGCGAATTACGGACATCATGGTACCAGATGATTTCGCCATTCGTGGAATACAGGAAAGGTACCCTGAACCCGGAAAAGTTGAACGGGCTTTTTGAAATTCCCTCAGCGTACCGCTCGGCCTGAGTAAGAACATTCTGAGGGCCGAGCGTGACTTTCTTTGCTTCAATTACCGCAACAATTTTCCCATCAAGACAAAGAGCGTAATCTGCCGGTCCATTTTCTGTCGGAAATTCTTCAAGGGCATACCGGGAATATCTGGAAAGATCCATGCCATCCTGATAGCGCATAACGTTCCATCCCGCAGATCTGAGTTGGGGATCGATCCGTTTTTTCCGCGTTACAACTTCAGGCTCTTCACTCATGAATTTTCAAGACCGGTAGATAATAGAGGAATTTTATAAATTGCCTGACGTTATTTGTTGCGATTTAAACTAGGGAAATATTCACTTACGCATTTTTTACAAAAGTTTCCTGTAACCCTGCTCAACAACCCCCTGCACCCGAATTGTCGTCGATTCATTGAAATGCTCCGAAAATCTGCCCCCATTCCCCAAACCATGCCCAATTTGCGCCCCATATAATGCTCGCAAACGACCCGTAACGGCCTTTTGGCAGCCCTTTTTCCGGGATCATGCATGACACCATTCCACCACGGGATCGGCCCGCAAAACGCGTTTGCGTGGACGAGATATTTCGTCCGATTGCCAAAATACGGCAGAATTGGGCTTTTTTTGGAAAGTCTGGAAAAGGAGCCCGATACGGGCTCCGTTTGGGTGCCGGAAGGGTAAATCCGGGCTCAATTCGGGCCCGTATGGAAGATACTCTATACTGGGCACTTATGAACGGGAGTATTCCCCCTTACCCGGTCGCCATCGGCCCCCCTATTGTGTTACCGTGTGTCCCCGCTCACGCAGTACTAATCTTTTTGAGTTTTTCACCCAGCACCGGAAGAAAATCCTTCTTCCGGGACATCACGCCGGCCAGCCGGACCGGAAGATCCGGGCCGTAGAGCGCTTCAAGGAGTTGAGGATCGCCGGCACCGTACAGGTCGCTTGCGTTCTCGATGACACTGGTAAAAAGCGCAAGAGAAAGATCGGCACCGGATTTTTCCCGGTATTTTTTCAGCCCCGCAAAAATCGCATCGCTACGTTCCCGGTTCCACTCAAACGAGGGTACCATCACCTGTGCAATCTCTACAGTCTTTCCCGACAGGGTAAACGTCTTTGTGTCCCTTAAAAGGAGGGCATCGGGCGGCACACCGGAAAGGTCCATGCCCCGTTCAAGAAGCGCAGCACCGAGTTTTTCCGGGTCTTCACCGGCAATCGGCGCAAGGTACTTTACCGCTTTTTTGTCCTGGTGGGTCGTTGTCGACATCCGCAGGACAAGAGTATCGGAGAGGATACCACAGAGTAGTGCCCCGGCCACTTCCCGGGAAGGGGTCAGGCCGGACTCCATAAATTTCAGGGCGATAATTGTCGACGTCGCCCCCACCGGATCGTTGAAGAACCGTATCGGCTTTAAGGTCGTGATCGCACCGAGCCGGTGATGGTCGATAATTTCAACAACATCGGCCTCTTCAATCCCAGGCACGGCCTGCGACGCCTCGTTGTGGTCGAGAAGGATAACCTGGCGCCGCACGTTGTCAAGCAGCGTCGTCCGTGTCAGAACGCCGGCAAGCGTCCCGTCGCCCGTGACAACGCACGCGGCCCGGAACTTCGAACCTCCAACAACCTGACGGGAGTGGGCGATGGTGTCAGAGAACGTCAGGAGAGGGACGCTCGTCTCCATCACATTACGGGCGGGAAGCGAGAGATTGATCATCTTCCCGACACCGAACGCATCCAGTTTTGTCGAGAGCACCGAGACCCCGCGCTTTTGTGCGGCAGTAATGACCCGCTCGCCAACCGGTGCACCTTCTGCTATAATGAGGGCTGCAATCCCGGCCGAGACAAGGGAGAGCTGGGCCGGTTCGTTATCACCGACCACCGCGATATCCTTTGCGGTCATCTTTGCAAGCGTTACATGAAGCGCATCGATTGCAATATAGACCCGTCCTTCAAGGATTGGGTTGATGGAAACAAGTATCCGGGCGTCAAGGACACGGGCAAGCGTTTCAATCGGGACCGGTGTCACCGCAAGTTCAGCGAGGTGCAGCGTATCGATATAGGCATTTGCAAGCGCATGTTCGCCGATCATGCCGGCCGGTTTTCCTGCCGCATCGGTGATGACAACATTCCTGATACCTTCTTTTGCCATGAGAGCGGCAACATCAACGGTCGGGACATCTTCCGGCAGCGCAAAGACCGGCTTGTACTCGATATCGGAAAGCCGGGGCTCGACAGACGGCACAAGGAGCGGATCGGCAATTCCGAACCGTTCGAGCATGAATTGCGACTCGCTGTTGAGTTCCCCGCACCGGGCCGGAACATACCGGCCCGGCTCGGACCGGTTTTTGAAATCCGCATACCCGATTGCGCTTGCGATGCTGTCGGTATCGGGCTGGCGGTGGCCGATGCAATAGATCTGGTTCATACAAAAACCCCTGTTGGGTTACCTGCGTAACATTTTTGGAATTACTGGGACGTCCGGGAACATAATGACTGGCAGGGACCGGTCCAGATTGGTTTTTCCCGGACAAACCATTATATCCAGACCTTCCTTACCGGAAACTATCGGGATATTCCTGTAAAAACAAAACGGTGTGAACTGAGTTGTCTGTCGCAATACAAGTCACAGACCTTACCCGGCGCTTTGGGGACCTTACGGCAGTAGACACGATCAGTTTTACTATCGAACAGGGCGAAATTTTCGGCCTTCTCGGACCAAACGGTGCGGGGAAGACCACAACCCTTTCCATGCTCTCGACAATGCTTGAACCTACATCCGGCACTGCCGAAATCATGGGAACGGATATACAAAAAGACCAGGACGGTGTCCGTAAAGCCATCGGGATCGTCTTCCAGGACCAGAGCCTTGACGAGGAACTTACGGCATGGGAGAACATGGACTTCCACGGCCGGCTCTACCGCATCCCAAAAGAAGTCCGCGAGCCACGTATAGAAAAACTCCTGAAACTCGTGGAACTTTTTGACCGGAAAAACGATATCGTAAAGACATTCTCCGGAGGAATGCGCCGGCGCCTTGAAATTGCCCGGGGGCTCCTGCACCATCCCAGGGTTCTTTTTCTGGACGAACCGACGCTCGGGCTTGACCCCCAGACAAGGAACCACCTCTGGCAGTATATCGAGGTCCTTGCAAAAGAGAAAAACATCACGATCATCCTGACGACGCACTACATGGAAGAGGCGGACCGGCTCTGCAACCGGATCGCGATCATCGACCACGGGAAGATTATCGCGCTTGACACTCCGCAACGGCTTAAGGATTCCATTGGCGGCGATGTTGTAACCATCCGGTCGCCTGACTCTGAAAAGATTGCTGCCGCACTATCCGCCTCATGGATCAGCCACATTGACAAAGAGGATGATGAGGTCAGGATCACGCTTGCAAACGCCGAGCAGCACATCAGTACAATCGTGACACGATTAAACGAAGAAAAAATTCCCATAACATCAATCTCGGTCCACAAACCGACACTCGAAGATGTCTTCCTCTCATATACCGGAAAGACCATGCGGGAGGAGGAAGTTGACGGCAAAGAAGCGATGAAGATGCACTTCCGGAGAAGAAGGAGACACTAAATTATGGAGATCGTCTACACCATCTGGCTGCGGAGCATGAAACGCTTTGTCCGCTCAAAGAGCAGAATCTTCGGCAGTATTGCGATGCCGCTTTTTTTGCTCGTCTTTCTGGGCCTTGGTCTCAACTCGGTAGTCAATGCCTCGTCGCTCGGGCAGGATTACGTCATGTTTCTTGTCCCGGGAATGGTTGCAATGACCGTGCTATTCTCCTCGATCTTTGCCGGTCTCCAGATTATCTGGGACAAACAGTTCGGTTTTTTAAAAGAGACTCTTGTTGCGCCGGTGAGCCGGCTTGAGATCATGCTTGGCCAGACTTTTGGCGGGGCGACAACTGCCGTACTCCAGGGACTCATCCTGATGGTCCTCTCCCTGTTTATCGGTCTCCGTATCCAGGACCCGGTCGGGTTTTTGGTCGCGCTCGCGTTCATGGTGCTTGTCGGGATTGGGTTTACCGCGTTCGGGATCGCGATTGCGTCCCGGATGGAGGACATGACCGGCTACCAGCTGGTCATGAACTTTGTTATTTTTCCGCTGTTCGGGCTTTCAGGCGCTCTTTTCCCCATCAGTTCCCTTCCCGGGTGGCTCATGCCAATTACGCTTTTTGATCCGCTCACATATGGCGTGGAAGGGATCCGGTTCGGGCTTACCGGTGCGTCTCAGATAAGCCCGGCAGTCTGCGCTTCAGTGGTCGCCGGTTTTGCAGTCGCGATGACGATAATCGGGGCATTCCTGTTCCGGAAAGTTTCGGTATGAAAAACTGGAAACCAATGTTTTTTGCCATTTCCGGACAACGTATTAGCCCTGGTGAAAAAATTGAGCGATGAAATCATTGTTGTCAGCACGCCGTATCTTTCGGGCTACAGGATTACAAAGACGCTTGGGTTCACATGGGGCCTTATCGTCCGGAGCCGGGGACTTGGCCGCAACGTTACGGCATTCCTCCGGTCGCTTGCCGGTGGCGAAATCCATGAATATACCCAGCTTTTAAACCAGTCGCGGGAAGAAGCGCTCATCCGGCTCAAGGAACATGCAAAGTCACTTGGGGCAAACGCAATCATTGGCGTCGCGTTTGATTCATCCGAAACCGGGGGCGCAATGACCGAAGTGCTCGCGTATGGCACTGCTGTTGTGGTCGAAAAGGATTCAACGCCCACAAACCCGGTCAGGCTTGAATAAAAACATCCGGGTATTAGTCTCGAAAAAACTGAAAAACCGGTGTTGTAAACGGATACAACACGACATTTTTTTATTTTGGAGTGATTGAAGGAGACTTTTCCGGTTACAATCAAGATTATAAAACCTGAATTTATGATGGCTGCTCGTTTCTTGGAGCAGGGCCCACCCCCAAAACAGGCCTTTCTTTCATTTCCATATACTTGTGTCCGATCTAACAGGAGATCTGCCACCCAAAAGCGTACAATAACGTTTTACAGCGACTCAAATTGAGACCGGATTGACAATCGGGCATCATTTTGCAAATATTTCAAAAATAGTGTGTAAAAGTGCATCGTTTTTGCACAATTTCATGTAGTAACAATACCGAAATCAGGGTGTCCTGCCCCGGTCCTCCGACGGAGAGTTGGATATGAGGGGATTCGATTTATCACAGATCCGGGAAAGTGGTTTTAAGATTGTCATAGTGGGAGATTTCACTCATTTTCCGGGGGATCCAAAAACAGGCCTTTTTTTCATTTCCGCATCCACATATCCATCTAAAAAAGATCTGCCTCCCAATTCGTGCCAATTCAGGATCTTATTTTACAACGTGAAAATTGCCCCGGGACCTTCATTTCCTGTTGGTTTTTCGCGAATTCCTGTTGTTGGGTAGGGAAAAACAGGAAATCGGAGCCCGAAACGGGGCCGAATTCTCACGGGTTCTTTACACCCAAACTAGCACATTCCGGCATACTTAAAACAGGGTCTGTTACCACCCCCATTATTTTGGTACCCTCCAAATATCAGCCGGGCCTGTTGTATATTTCAGTCACACCCGTTTATCTGCGCCTTTAGATTAATAAATGAATTATTATACAATGAGATAGTTGTAACAGCTGGTGATGCAAATGGTGGATCTCAAAGACTTTGAATTCATGTTTGAGAATAATCCGCTTGCCCAGGCACTAACGGATGGATCTCTTAAAATCATCCTCGTTAACGATGCATTCTGCAAACTGGTCGGGTTCAGCCGGGACCGGCTGCTTGCCATACGGTTTTCGGATTTCCGTTCACAAAACATGATCAAGTATCTCCAGGACTCCGGGGAATCGATTGATACTGCAATCAGTTCAAAACGGAAGACCACCGGAGAATCCATGATGGAATCCCCCTCAGGAATGCACGCAGTTATCCGGACAAACATCCCCCTCCTGAATGAGCGGGGTGAAGTCCAGTATGTCTATGTGACATACAACGAGATAACAAAAGTCGTAAAGACGAGAAAATACATGGAGCATGAAGTAGCCGAACTGAGTAAAATCTATGACAAGATGGCATCCGGGGACCTGACCGTTCGGTACGATCTCACAAAACCGGACGAGGAGACAAAAGAAGTCTATGACCTGATCGTCAAGTTACGGGACGCTGTCCGGGGGATTGTCATCAATCTTGAAAAGAACATCGGCGATATCAACAAACAGATGCAGACCCTGACATCAACAGCTGAAAATGCCAGCAAAAGTGTCAACGATGCATCGCAGGGCGTAAACCAGATCGCAAAAAACGCTGGCGAGGTCAGTGCAAACGCACAGAAAGCTGCTGCCGGTGTTGAACAGATATCCAAAGCGATGCAGGACATGAGTGCAGCCGTCGAGGAGATCACGTCGAGCATGGAGAGCGTCTCCACGCAGGCAAAAGCCGCAAATGATTCTGCCGCTAACGGCGCTATCCTGGCGGATCACGTTAACAAGGACATGACGGAGATTGCGACGCAGGCCGGCAAGACCTATGAAGTCATAAAAGAGATCGAAAAACAGATGACCGACATCAGCAAAATCATCGTCCTGATCCGGGACCTCGCAAACCAGACAAACCTCCTCGCCCTCAATGCGGCAATCGAAGCGGCACGTGCTGGCGAACACGGCAGGGGATTTGCAGTTGTCGCATCAGAAGTCAAATCGCTTGCCCAGGAGTCACGGTCAAGCGCAGAGAGAATTGAGGACATGATCACACAGCTCAACCTTGCCACAAAGAAAGCGGCTGACGGCATGGAAGACGCAAAGGTCCTTGTCGACAAAGGTGTGGGCGAAGCACACCAGGCTCTTGATGCATTTAAGACAATCCAGCAGGCAGCCGATACAGTGGCAAAAAGCGCATCGGAAGTGGCTGCAGCAACTGAAGAGCAGGCAGCAACCACAGAAGAGATCACAGCAAGCGTACACGAAGTGGGGGCTCTTGTCGAACAGACCGCAAAAGAGGCCGGCGATGCTGCAGCTGCAACTGAGGAATCCGCAGCGGCGCTCGATGAAATCACACGGATGATCCAGACGGTCAACGATGTTGCTGTCGAGGCCCGGAAAGCAAACCGCCGGTTCAAGGTGGCGTGACAAGGAGGTGCTTGTCCATGTCAGTAAAGGCAAGTGAACCTGCCATAACCCAAAAGGGCACCGATCCTGCCCAAAATGAACGGGATACAACGATTCAGGTCGTTGAGTTTGTGCTCGGGAACGAGCATTTTGCTATCGACTTGTTTGATGTCAAGGAAGTGGTCGAATATACGACAATCACAAAACTTCCCAATGTTCCGCCCTATGTACGGGGGATCATCGACCTGCGCGGCGAGATCACAATGATTGTTGATCTTAAGCACCGGCTCAATATCATCGAGGAAAGCACAAAATCGCTTGAATCGTCAAGAATTATCGTGCTCGATGAAAAGATTACCAAATCAAAAATCGGGATCCTTGTCGATGATGTGACATCGGTTTCCACATTTGAGGGTAACCAGGTGGATTACACATCTGCATCGATCAGCCACGAGGACACGGCCATCATCGGGATTATCAAGCGCAAGGTAAAGGTCAAAGAAAAGGAGATAAACGAACTCATCATCTGGATTAACATTAAAAAACTGCTTGAGGACGTCGATACATCCATGTGAACGGAATTACCGGTTTATCGTCAATAACCCGGTAACCGGCTTTTTTTAACTAAAAAAAAGCGGACAACATGCCGGATCCACCTTCATGTAAATCCATTTCCTAAACCCCGATACAGGAAATCCGTGAAAAATATTATTTTTCCGCCGTTTTTCATGCATGAGGATTTCAAAATTGATCGATCGGGGGTATTAAGAAAAATTATTTCCGTCCTGTAATTGCAACAAGAGCCACAAGTGCGGCAAGAATGACGGCAATACCTACCGGGGCTTTTTGAGTGGTGACGGGCGTTGCCGGCAGAGAAGTATTCTTCAGGTCATTTTGGCCTTCCAGCCATTGCAGGGCGTACGTAAGCTGGACATCTTCACCGCTCATCGCCCGGGCGACTGTTTCCTGGTTGAGCGGCACACGAACGGTGGGGGCCACCCCGCCTTCAAGCGACGCGTTACTGTCCAGCTGGATTGCATAATTCTCATCAAGCGACGCTCCGGCCGGGAAGAGGACATAGAAGTCCATCGGCATGATGGCCTGGAGACCGTTTATCCCGAACGCCCCATCAGTCCCGTACCATGAGATGACCGCGCCTCTTTCAGTTTTGGTCAGCAGCATCGGTACTGCCTCACCGGAACTGATCGTGTCCGGGGAGACGAGTATCGCGACGGGACCATCATACCGGACCGGCTGCGGTCTGGCCCATGTTGAAGTAAGAGGCACGGCCCGGCCAATGCCGGGATCGTACATCGTGGCGTGCTCAAAAAAGACCGGCTTATCCACAAACCAGCCGGCAACGCAGGCCGCAAGGTTATCCTCCCCGCCGCTGTTGAACCGGAAGTCGATGACAACGCCCGGTGATTTGTTTGCGATTGCACCGAGCATGGCGGCCTTAAACGCCGGGTAGGCATCGTAGGATTCCCCAAGGATCCGGATATAGGTGTATCCATCGGGAAGCGTCCGGAAGGTCACAGTCGAGTTTGCCAGCTGCGGGCCGATACCGTTTAAAGGGTCTGCGGTGCCGATATCGTTAATCTGCGTGCCCAAAAAGAAACTGCTCTTAATAAGACTGTCATACGAGTCGTTGAATGCGGTCAGGTTTACAGTCCGGCTCTTGTACGCAGGGCCCCCGGTAAATGTCACCGTGGCCGTTGTCCCCACTGGCGCCCGGGTCAAAAGCCGGGTCTGCTGGAACCGGATCCCCTCACGCGTGGATGGTTTCTTTGTCACCCAGATGTAGGGCGTCGAGTTGATGGCATCGTGGATCTCTCGACCGTTCCATGCCGTCACGAGATCGCCCGGCATAATCCCGGCCTTTTCCGCTGCGCAGCCGTTTGCCACGTAACTGACAATCACATCGCCCGAATCGATCTTCACGAGCGCAATCCCGAAACCTCCGCCGATATCCGCATCCTTTGCCCCGAAGTCTCCGGATTCGGAGAGCATATTCGCGTGCCCGTCAGGGATAGAAAACAGGTACCCCTTGACCGCCCGGAGATACGCGGCCTTGTCCTGCCGTTTTTCGGCGTCGGCAACAACTGGTTCCCACGTCCGGTTGAGCGCGTCAAAATCGACAGAACGCCATTCTGTAAACGCATAGCGTTCCTTCATGAGATTATTGAGCGCGATAAACGCGTCCGTCCACGAAAGGTTGCGATAATCGGCAGTCGGTGTCATGTTTGCCTGGACCGGTGCAAACGAGGCTGCCATTGCAGCATTGTATGCCGTCTCGTTTCCCTGTTCGAAGAGAATGCAGGGATCGTCCCAGACCGTGCAGTTAGTGCAGTTTACGGTATCTGCTGCCGCCGGTGGCAGGACAGCCGCGAGAATAATGAGTGTCAGGACAAGGCCGGGGAACGTCCGGGCGGGAGATGCAAAACGCTGGAACACCAACTGGAACATACTAAAACCGTTAGGTCTGCTTCTGGTATAAGCGAGCCGATATGCCGGTGTTTTTCCGGTTGTGCGTGACGATGAAGTCGCAAAAACCAACCGGACAAAAACGGCACCGGGGCAAAAAAAGTTACTTGTTGATATGCACGACTTTTGCCGGCGGAAAACCGTTAAAGTACGTGGATGACGCGTGTGAATACGCCCCGATGTTTACCGAGTACACGAGATCGCCGATGTCAAGTTCGGGCAATTCCGCTGAAAGCGTAACCGTATCAAACGCATCGCAGGTCGGTCCGAAGACTGCCGAGATTTGTTTTGGGCCTTCCTTGAACGCGAGCACCGGGTATGTGCAGTGATCAAAGACCTGTCCCGAGTAGGTGTGGTATACCCCGTCGTTGATATAATAACAGGGCTTGCCGTCGCGGTGGGCTTTCCCGACAACTTTTGCGACGAGCGTGCAGGCGTTCGCGACAAGGAACCGGCCGGGCTCGGCAAGGATCTGCATGTCTTCCGGGAAGATCCGGGCGATCTCAGAGTTTAGCCTTACCGCAAGTTCTTCGAGAGACTTGACCTCAGGATTGTACTTTACCGGGAATCCGCCACCAATATCGAGGATACGGATCTTTTTATCCAACCGGCTCTCGCATTCTTCGATAATGCTTGAAGCGATCTGGAGCGCACTGACATAATTCTCGAAATTCGTGCACTGGCTGCCTACATGGAAACTAAGACCCTCGACAACAAGGCCCATTTCAAAGGCTGCCTTGATGAGATCGACCGCTTCACCGGGGTCTGCGCCGAATTTTGACGAGAGTTCAACCATCGAACCGGTGTTTGGCACACGGAGACGGAGGACAAGTCCTGCCTGCGGGGCATGCGCCCGGATCTTTTTGAGTTCTTCGATATTATCGAAGGTCACAAGCGGCTTGTACTGGTTGAGTTCTTCCAGCGTGTCGATGGGTTTAATCGTATTTGCATAGATGATGCGGTCCCAGATCCAGTCCTGCCGCTCTTTTGGCGGCAGATCCCTGATGAACTGGTACACGATCATGAACTCCGGCATGGAAGCCACGTCAAAACTCGATCCTTCGTCAAGAAGCGTTTTTACAATTTCAGGATTCGAGTTTGCCTTGACCGCGAAATAGACCTGAATCTTTGGCAGGAATTTTTTGAATTCCCGGTAATTTTCACGGATCTTTTCATGATCAATGATAAAAATAGGAGTTCCGTTTTCTCTTGCCAACTGCTGCAAATTCTGGTGACTTCCACGGTCTGCGTGAGAGACCACTTCGTCACGTCCACATACTTTCACTGTAGTGTCCACATCAGTTCCCCTTATTTTGTGTACAGTGTTGGTTCACCGGACAAATAAGAAGTTTTTGAATTGCCAGACATCTGAGTAATCGTAATTATTCTCAGGGTTCTCCTTGAAGTAAACCGCGCGATCCTTCAACGGGGTCCAGTCTGCCGGCCCGGACACAAATTCTCCGAGATACGGCTTTGCAATATTCAACACAAATTCATGCGGCAGATCATCCGGCAGGCAGAATCCTTTTCTGGGATTCTCGATCATCCACATCACAGCAGATACAACACCAAGCGCGACCTGGATAGTCGTCGCGTTCTGGCCCGGTGCAAGTTTCTTTGCTTCATCAATGGAGAGAATGCTCCCTGTCCACCACGACTTGTACGGGTGACCCATTAAAAGCGCGCCAAGGATATCGGAACCGCTTGTGATCTCAAGATCGCTCATGATCCGGAGTTTCGGCTGGAGTTCATAGTTCCTGCCACGAAGTTCGTGAAGCGACGCAATCGTCGCATCGCAGGGGAGATACGCGTAGTTGACAGTCGGACGGTAGATCGCTTTGCCGTCGCGCCAGACCGTCCACCGGTCGGAAATGCCATACGCCTCACCATGCCGGATCACCATACCAACGATCTCCTCGTTTGGCACCCATGACCGGATCCAGGTATTTATCCCCATGTAGGGCAGCATGATCGCGTTCTTTGGGCCCTCAGGGGGCACATGCACATTTTCAGGGAGTTCTTTCTCGTGGGTACCCCAGCCAATCTCGGCAGGCGCGGTACCTTCCTCGTGCAGGCCTTCGATACACCATGTTCCGATAAACTCATCCACTTTCTTTGGCTTCCGCGAGATCTGCGTGTCGCGCTCGGAGCAGTGGATTACCTTTATCCCGACTTCCATTGCAAGTTCGGCAAACCGCTTCTCTTTTATGAGATCGGCAAACCTCTTTGGATCGGGAGCAATCCCATCTGCAATCATCCGGTTTGCGATATCCACGAGCCCCTGTTTTGTCATGTGCGAGATAAGACCGGGGTTTGCACCGTGATCAACAATACAGGTTGTTGAGTCTTTCCAGTCACGGGTGAGCTCACGCAGTCTCATCTGCCGGTAATAAAGGGATTTTTCGTACGGGCTTGCTGAAAAACGCACGCCCAGTGGGTCCCACGACTCAACCGATGTATTGGAATACAGGACGTTGTGATCGTGACACCACTGGATAACTTCCCCGCAATCGATATTCCATGCGAGGTCGATAAGGAGCCCACCGTCAGAGAGATTCTCGGACAGGATCGTACTAAGGTTTTCGGGCGTGATCTTCCGTTTCAGGAAACGGAGACCCCGGGTCGTATACGCTTTGAGATCCTGGGATTTATCCTTAAAATCCACGATGGTGATATTCTCAAGAGGTATATTGACATGCCTAAGCAGGATGGGGAGTGTGCACTTGCACACAGAGCCATAACCGATTATGAGTACTTTGTTTTTAAAGTCCATCCTAACCCTCCCGGGTTTTTTGTGGTAGTGTTTTTACAAAATCTTATAACCTAAGAAACGTGGGCCTACTGGACCAATTGATCTAAGGTTCAGTGTCTCATCTTATCGTTACGAAAATAACGTGCGAAAGAGACAATAAAATAGAGGGTCTGGCAGCTATATGAGGTTTATTGATAAAACCGGTATTTTTAAACCGGTTTTTTCGTTATAAAAATTATCCGCGCCGGTGCATGATCAGCAGCCGGATTTTTTAAAAAAATGCAAATGCTAAAAAGGTTACTTAATTTTTGGAGTATTACAATATACTATCTGGTGATATTTTGTCAAAACGGGCTGTCGATATGGTATTCCAGGCGACCTACACGCTCACCGATATCCGGATGATCCTGCGTGAAACGGCACCTCTCCACAAACTGGACGAGAAACAGAAAGCAGAAGCTGTCCGCCTCCTTGAAAATCTCGAACGGCAGGTCGGGTCCCTTAAGCAGGAGATTTTGAAATGAAGTGCGCAAATGGGATCGATGCCCGTCAGGTAAACGAGCTTTTTATCAATGTCGACCCGATCCAGGCCGGTGGCCGGCTCACGGCAGACGCAATAAAAGCGATCATTGCATACGGCGACGGGTACTCGGTCTGTGACAACTGCCGGAAGCCAAACCGGCTCGATTGTATTACAAAGCCGCCGATTGCGGAATTCCACAAAGAAGTCGCGGCGTGGCTTGGCATGGATGATGCCCGGATGATGCCCGGTGCCCGGCGGGCGTTCCAGGCGGTTGCCCATACATACGTAAACAAGGGCGACCCGGTCCTTCTTACTTCGCTCTCGCATTACACGGAATTTTTAGCAGTTGAAGAAGCAGGAGGTGTTGCCTGTGAGATCCCGGCTGATGCAAACCATATTGTCACTCCCGAAGCAACTGCGGCAAAGATCGATGAGGTAAAAAAGAAATACGGGAAAGCGCCGGTCCTTGCGTTTATCGATCACGTTGACTACCAGTACGGGAACCTGCACGATGTCAAAGCGATTGCAAAGGTGGCCCACGAACACGACATCCCGGTTCTCTATAATGGTGCGTATACCGTAGGCATCATGCCAGTTGACGGGAAATCGTCTGCCGTTGACTTTGTGGTCGGCTCAGGTCACAAGAGCATGGCATCGCCGGCACCTTCGGGCGTTCTTGCCGTCACAGCCGAGCGGGCAAAGGAAGTATTTCGTACGACCCAAATCGAAGGAGATGTCACGAAACGCCGTTTCGGTGTGAAGGAACCGGAGATGATGGGCTGCACGCTGATGGGCGCAACCATTGTCGGCATGATGGCTTCGTTCCCGCATGTAAAGGAGAGGGTGAAGCACTTTGATCGGGAACTTGAAAACAATAAGATTGTTCTTGAGGCACTGCTCTCCATCGATGGGACAAAGATCCTTTCTGAGTACCCGAGGAAACACACGCTCACCCGGGTTGACACCACAGCCTCGTTTGACACGGTTGCTGAGTCGCACAAGAAGAAGGGGTTCTACTTCGCTTCTGCGTTAAATGACAAGGGTATCTTTGGTATTATTCCCGGTGCGACCCGGGTCTGGAAATTCAACACGTATGGGGCGACGCAGGCGCAGGCCCGGTACCTTGCCGAGGCATTTGTGGCGGTGGCACAGGAGAACGGGCTTAGGGTTAAATCATAATTTTTTGGAAAATAAAAAATAAAATTTTTCAGGGGACATGAATATTTTCAACTCTGGTAATCTCAGAACCTTTTGGATCAAAGATGGCTAATTTGTAGGTATCTGACGTACTTGAAACGCCGAAAACGATTTGGCCGGATATTTTAGATTTTAGGGGGATAGTCCCCGTAGTGAGCTGGTTATTCAGTTCACGGTTAAATTTTTTTACGAACGCGGAATGCCATGAGGAACCCGGATTATTTGCCAAAATCTGGAATGATGCATTCGTATATGCAAAATCTTCGTTTTTATCATTGTTCTCAAGGGTAACATCCAGCACAAGGAAGACGGAACCACTCTGGGGAGTCGCTCCTCCAATTGCAGTTCTTTTCTCTGCTGAATTTATCGTAACGCTTATTGGATTATTCACGGGCGGTTGAGTCGTGGTTTTTACAACGGTCGGGATTGTTGTTGCAGAGGAGGATGCAGCGGTTGTTGCCAGGGGGAGAGTTGTAACAACGGGCTCTGATACGGTCGCGGTCGTTGGAGGAATTGTCTGTACGGAACCCTGATTATTTTGGGTCGAAGTACAGCCTGTACTGACAATACATACAGCCAGTATAACGATCATTACAGAATTAAAAATACACCGGGTTTTCATCATAGGAATCAAATAATAACTCAATATATTTAATCGTATAAACGTGTTGAAATGTTCCTGACATCTCCTGATTACCAAAAAGACAAATAAAAAACAGCGTTTTCGTTTAATTCCAATGGTGCCTGCTTGATTAAAAAACCAGAGTTTACACGAAAAATATATTCGGGATACCAAGGATAATGAGATTTTCCCGTATTTTTATGCGGTTTGAGATCCCCCAAAATGTTCCGGTACTGTTTTATCTGAAGCACGGACATACGGAAGAGTAAGGAACAAGTACCGATCTCCGGTCACACGGATAACGAAGATTATTATGCTCAAAAAATGCGATCTCACAAAAAAGGCCGATGATAAAACATTTACAGAAAAGATTGCTCCGCTAAAGGAACGTCTTGGCGTGCTCCAGCGTCAGTTGCGGGACGAGAAGATCCCGGCGATCATTGTATTAGAAGGCTGGAATGCCTCAGGGATCACCGTGACAATCCAGGAACTCATCCGGTTCCTTGACCCCCGGGGCTTCACCCTCTCATCGACGGGTTTGCCAACCGGAGAGGAACAGAAATACCCGCTGATGTGGCGGTTCTGGAACCGTATCCCGGCGGCCGGAAGGATCGGGATCTTCGCACGGAGCTGGTACAGCCGGGCGCTTGCCGAAGAGGCCAGCGGCCCGGGCTGGGAAAACCGCGTCGACCAGGCCACCGGTTCCATCAACCGGTTCGAGCGCAACCTTACGGATGACGGGACGATTATCATCAAGTTCTTTCTCCACATCAGCAAAAAGGAGCAGAAAAAAAGGCTCCTTTTGCGGGAGACCGACCCGCTTGTGTCGTGGATGATAACAAAAGGCGACTGGGACTTCCATAACGATTATGACGAGTACCTGCCGGTGATCGAAGAATTCCTGAAAAAAACCAACACACAGTGTGCGCCGTGGACGATTATCGGCGCAACTGATCAAAACCATACGGTCCTCTCCGCTTATTCAATGGTAGTAAAGACCCTTGAAAAGAACATCCCGCTCATTATCGATCGCAGAAAGCAGGGCACAATGGTAAAACCCGGCTCTAAACCGGAGATCGTTCCGGTCAGCCGCCGCTCTGCTGAACCGGGCCGCCACGAAAAAAATGAATATGAAGACCGTGTCGTTTCTGCCCAGAAAAAACTGCGGGACCTCCAGTACCGGCTCTACAAGCGGAATATCCCGCTTGCCATCGTATTCGAAGGCCGCGATGCGGCCGGGAAAGGCGGGACGATCTTAAGGCTCACCCAGAACCTGAACCCCCGGTATTACAGCGTGATGCCGGTTGCAGACCCAAATAACGATGAAAAAGATCACCATTACCTCTGGCGGTTCATCCGGAACTATCCTGCCGCCGGACACATCACCATCTATGACCGGAGCTGGTACGGCCGGGTGCTTGTCGAAAGAGTCGAGGGGCTCTGCACGAAAAACGAGTGGAAACGGGCGTATACCGAAATTAACGAGATGGAAGAAGAGTTCCGGGACCAAGGCTGCGGCCTCTTAAAGTTCTGGCTCGAAGTGAGCCCCGACGAACAGCTCAGGCGGTTCACGCAGCGCGAGACTGATCCCCGCAAACAGTGGAAGATCACTGAAGAAGACTGGAGAAACCGGGAAAAATGGGACCAATACGGTACGGCAATTGATGAGATGTTTGTAAAAACGAGCACGAAATACGCACCGTGGACGGTGATCGAATCGGACGACAAGTGGTATGCCCGGGCAAAAACGCTTGAAACCGTAGTGGACTACTGCGAAGATCTGTTGCAGTAAGACTGGAACAGGGGTTTATTTCCCGCCAGTTGATTGTTCAGGCGCATGAATTGAAGTGATCGTCCCGTTCTCCGCGGTCACGTACTCCACCCGGACAAGCACCTGTTCCAGCAGTTCGTCAATATTCATTTTTTCTTCGCTCTCGCGTACCGCCTCAATCGTTGCTGCTGTTGCCGGCATCTTTGGCACCGCACGGCAGGCAAGATCACCCTGCTTGTCTATGAACGTGCCGATCTTCCGTGCAAGGATGATGGTCTCCGATTTATCATAGGTGATGAGCGGCCGGAGCACCGGGACTGTTGTCGCGCCGGAAATTACAGCAAGATTTGTAAGCGTCTGGGAGGCGACCTGCCCGAGATTTTCGCCGGTAAGGATCGCCTGCGCCCCTTCTTTGTCGCACAGCCGGCCTGCCACCCGGAGCATGAACCGCTTGCAGAGGACGCAGCGCAGCCGTGGCGGGATCTTTTGTTCCTGCATCCAATCATAGAACGGTTCGGCCGGGACCACAATCATCTGCAGGGGATTTCCCGGGCACCAGAGCGAGAGCCTTCGGAGGTTTTCTGTTGCAGTCTCTTTGACATCGGTTCCCGCCCACCGGCCGCCGTCCATGTGCAGGCAGGCAACTTCGCAGCCACGTTTCATCGCAAGCCACGCGGCGACAGGAGAATCGATTCCTGAAGAGAGCAGCGCGAGCAGTTTACCCTGCGAGCCCCACGGGAGCCCTCCCGGTGCCGGGATCCGTGAGTCATAGACAAGGCCGCCACAGTCCCGGACTTCCACAAAGAGTTCGTATTCGGGATTCGTCAGGTCAACTTTAAGGCCGGGGATCGCGTCATAGACCGCCGAGCCCACATATTCGCCCAGTTCCTGGCTGTTCATGCCGGTTTTACTCTGCCTTTTTCCCCGCACGGCAAACCTGCAGGGTGGATGCAGGTGTTCCCGCGCGAGAGCAAGGCCGGCATCGCGGAGCGCATCCGGATCGGCAGCAACAAGCGTGCAGACACTCGTGTCAACGACTCCGAAAATCCGCGAGACGATTTGTGCGATCTCTTCGGGTTTGTCGCCAAAAATAAAAATCCGGCCCCGGGGGCTCTCGAACCGGCAGGAATGCCCGGCAGCTTCGAGCGCCTGCCGGATATTGCGCAGCAAAAGGCCGATGAAATGGTATTTCACCGGATCGCTTTTCAAAAACAGCTCGCCGTATCGTACCATTACCACATTTTCTTTTCCTGTGTGCCCTGCTGCCATGCTCGTGCCTAGATATTGATAGTCAACAGAGATAACCGTTGGCGGTTTGGCACGCGTGATCCGGTAAAAGGATAAGGAGAATTGCTTATTGGCATAAACCGGATGCCAGTCATGATCTACATGCAGGTTTTTGCCAAAAGGTTCCCCAAAAATAACGAAATCCTTTAATCAGGAGAGAGAATAGTGTAATGAAATGGCGAAAAAGGCGAGCAAAAAAGCAGAAGAGGAACCGCTCAAGCTCTTCTATATTTTCTACAATCAGGAACGCTGGGACAACTGGGTAAAATCTCTTGGCGAGGCCAGTTTTGATGCCGATCCAAAGAGCGATGAGATGCCAGAGGGATTCAGGATCCTTGACAGTTTCTCTGTCGATATCACCCTTGCGGTGCTCAAGATCGTAAAACTCTGCCAGAACAAGCGTTTCACAAAAGAAGAAGCCCTCGACAAGCTTGCGCAGGTGGAAGCAATTGTCATGGCCCCTGCACCAAAAGGTGACCTTGAAGAGTTAATCGAGCTCCTCCAGCTCCCAAAACTTGTCCTCTTTGCATCGTGCCGCCGGTACCTTACCGGTGAATTTGACAAGGACATTAAGACGCTTGTGAAAAAGGGAAAAGAGACGATTGAAAATGACATGGAGCAGGCACTGGATATTGGTTCAAATATCGGTGCTGCCGTGATTGACGGCGCTGCCTGCTGCGGGAAATATGTCAAGGACGATCTTGAGAATCCGACCCTCTTTGACGAGTGGCTTATCGAGTGCGAGCGGATGTTTGAAGCGATGGGCTCCTTAAAGAACTTTGACGAATCGACCGGAGAAGATGAGTGATCGCCGACAGGGCACGGTTCCGTCATGCAAAAAAGATTGAAAGGCTCGCAGGCTACCGGGTACCGGAGTTTGCTTTTTCCCCGGTGATGCTTGAGACCATCACCACCCGTTTTAATTTTGATGCTCTTGATTATGCTATCCGCGAGCAGTTGTTGAGTTTTTTTAACGATTTTCTCCGGTGCAAATGCAAAAATTCGCCGCTCTGCGGGTGTCCTGAAAAAAAATTTGCAATAAAAGTGCTGGAGCTGCGCGAGAACGGGCTCGATCACCGGCAGATCGCAGCATATCTTTCTGATGAATACGGGATCGAGATCTTTCCTGCCGATGTGCTCTCGTTTCTGGAAGAGTCAGTCCACGTGCTCGAAGCGATTGCAGATGTTTCTCACCTCCAGGGAGGGGATGCGCTTGCAAAAAAGACCGCAGAACATATCCGGCTTATAGAGCGGTGAGCCGGTTTTTCAACCTGAACTCTTTTTAAGGGCAAAACCGCGTCGGATCATAATCGACCGCAAATCATTAATTTTAATTTTATTGCCATGAGGAAAGAATTTATCCCATTCTATAAAATCCAAGGATCATACAAGAAGCGGACTGCAGCGCAAAGGAAATGAGATCTATCAAATCCCCAGCCATAAAATAACAGGCTCCTTTGGACACGCTGCATATCCCGGGGAATTTTACCCCAGTAATCATGAGGGTTTTGGATGAATGCCGAGATAAGCAGCCTGACGAGCCAGGCAAAGGTTTATGCAGCTACGCTTGATGAACTCCGCAACGAGATGAAGACCGTAATTGTCGGCCAGCGTGATGTGATCGACAGGCTGTTGATCGCACTTTGTGCCGACGGCCATGTCCTCCTTGAAGGGGTACCGGGGATTGCTAAGACCCTGACTATCAGGACTCTCTCGCAATGCATAGACTGTAGTTTTGTAAGGATCCAGTTTACACCGGATCTTCTTCCCGCCGATATTATGGGAACGAAAATCTATAACCAGAAAGATTCGACATTTTCAACAATCAGGGGGCCGGTGTTTGCCCATTTTGTTCTTGCCGATGAAATCAACCGGGCGCCTCCGAAAGTACAGTCAGCGCTCCTTGAGGCAATGCAGGAACGGCAGGTAACAATACAGGGAGAGACTCATGCACTTGCCCGGCCATTCTTTGTCCTTGCAACCGAAAATCCTATTGAATCTGAAGGAACATACCCGCTGCCCGAGGCACAGGTCGACCGTTTCATGTTTAAGGTGCTCATGACCTATCCCGATAAAAATGATGAGGTTACGGTACTTGACAGGTTCACGGAAGGGATTACCCTCAGTCCGCAAAAAGTTGTAACCAAAGAAAAAATTCTTGAGATCCAGGCATTTACACAAAAGGTGTACGCGGATGCAGCAATCAAGCGCTACGCCTGCGAACTTGTGGATGCAACCCGGCATCCCGGCGCATATGGCATCGATGAGGCCAGATATATCGCTCTTGGTGCCTCGCCCCGCGCATCGATCTTTTTAATTCTTGGCAGTAAAGCACACGCCCTGCTTGCCGGACGGGGTTATGTGATCCCGGAAGATATTAAGGCCGTGGCCCACGATGTCCTCCGGCACCGGATTCTCCTCACGTATGAAGGCGAGGCTGACGGGGTAACGACCGATGCGATTATAGACCGCATCCTTGGCGTTGTCAGGGTACCGTGACTGCCATGATATCAGCAGTGCCGGTACAAGGCCGGTCTGTCAACCCGGCGAGATCTATGAATATTCCAGTCGTGCTGGTGATTTTCGTATGGACGACCGGACTGAACTGATCCGGCAGTTAAAGAAGATCGATCTCGCGACAGGGGTCCTTGTTGAAGGGCTCCAGTCCGGGCTTCACCATTCTGTCTTTAAGGGTCAGGGGGTTGAGTTTAGCGAAATCCGCGAGTATATACCGGGGGACGACATACGGTCGATTGACTGGAAAGTAACCGCCCGTTACAACCATCCGTTCATCAAGGAATTTACTGAGGAGCGCGACCAGACGTTCTACTTTGTCGTGGATATCTCCGGTTCTTCCGGGTTTGGCTCGGACACGACAAAACAGAGAAAGATCCTTGAAGTAACAGCGAGCCTTGCGTTTGCTGCAATAAAAAACAATGACCGGATCGGGCTTGTGCTCTTTTCCGACCGGGTTGAGAAATATATCCCGGCAAAACGGGGAAGAAAACATCTCGCGACGCTCTTTAATGTAATGATCGACCACACGCCGGCATCACAGAAAACCGATCTTGCTGCCGCAATTAAGTTCCTCGCAAATATCCTCTCACGCAGGAGCTCGGTTATTATTCTGTCAGACTTTGTTTCACCCGAATTCTTTTTACCGCTCAGGATCCTCCGGCGCCGCCATGAGGTGATTGCAATCCGGGTAAACGATCCACGGGAACAGGAACTCCCGGATGTGGGACTTATTGAACTCGAAGACCCGGAGAGCGGTGAACAGGTGCTTGTCGATACATCAGATCCGGAATTCCGGCAGAGGTATCTTGAACTTGTAACTGAAGCTGACCGGGAACTGCATGCAAAATTTGCACAAAACCGGATCGCAGAAACTGAATTGTTGACCGGGGAACCGTACGATATCCCGCTAAAACGGTTCTTTAGAGGAATCTCAAAACGGAGGGTGAATCATGACCGGATTTTATGAACCTGTCTGGCTGGCTGCCCTGCTGGTACTTCCGGTTCTTGCCGGGATTTACTGGTACATCTTCCGGAAAAAGAAACAGGAAGCCATCGTCTTTTCCCGTCTAGCGTTTATAAAATCGGCGCTTGGGGATGCAAAAAAATCCCGGCGGATCCATATCCTGTTTGTCATCACCCTCGCGGTCATCGGGCTCCTTGTAATCGGTCTTGCCGATCCTCACATTCCTCTGGAACAGACAAAAGAAGGCACAAATGTCATCCTTGTGATCGACGATTCCGGCAGTATGCAGGCCACCGATTACCAGCCGTCACGTATCGAGGCTGCAAAAAGTGCCGCTGAACTGCTGGTCGGGAGCCTCGATCCAAAAGACTCAACCGGTGTCGTGATCTTTGAATCGGGGGCAACAACGGCCGCATACTTAAGCCAGGACAAGGACCGGGTCAAAGAGAAGATTGCAACTATTTCTCCTAAAAGCGGGGAGACCGCAATTGGCGATGGTCTTGCCCTTGCAGTAGACATGGCCCAATCGGTGCCAAATAAAAAAAGCGTTATTATCCTGCTGTCGGACGGAGTCAACAATGCCGGAGTCATAACTCCTGACGAGGCAAGCAGCCTTGCAAAATCTGCCGGCATTCCGGTCTATACAATCGGACTCGGATCGTCTACCCCGACAATACTTGGTTATGACTGGCTGGGTAATCCCCAGTATGCGCAGCTTGACGAAGCCACCCTGAAATCCATCGCAGACCTGACCGGGGGAAAATACTACAAGTCGGTAAGTGACAGGACGCTAAAGGAAATATACGCGGGACTACCCAAAAATATCGTGCACGAGAAAGAGGAAACGAGCATCAGGGACGTATTCATATTTGGAGCGCTCGTGCTGCTCTGCGTTGAACTCTACCTCAGGTATGGCAGGGGGCGGATTATCCAGTGAAAGCTTCTCGTGCGGGAATCTTCCTGCTCATTTTTATTGCGCTCATTGTGCCGGCAACCCTTGCAGCCGGCATCACCATTACATCGGACCGGACCGATTATTATTTCGGGCTCAACGAAACTGCACAGATTGCGCTTCCGGTCAAAACCACCTATCCCGGTGCAGTTGAGGGGATGCTGAAGTTTACAACTGTCGAACAACTCCAGAAATCCGGGGCGGTTCTGATGAGCACCAAAAACCGGGTCTATTCCGATACTATCCCGACCGGGAATTCATTTATCAATATCAGCGCCGGTACATCGGATGTTCCAAAATCAGTAAAAATCCAGGTCGCTTTCCAGTATACGACCCCGGAATCCCGTGAAGTGACCCTGCCGGAAATTATTGTCCACTTCGTGCAGGACCCAGGTCAGTCTTCATCAGGACAGCAGGCACCGGTAACAAGCACGAGCAGCGCTGCCACATCAAATTTCGGATCAAGTTCAGTCCAGAACGTGCAGCAGTCGGTTTCAGTCCAGCAGCAGGCCGGACGGGACTCATCAGCGAATTCTGCACTCCAGAACAACCAGATGTCGCAGGACACTGCCGCCCTCAAGGAACAGATCCAGCGGGAAGCGGCAGAAAAAGCGAAGGCACAGCAGGAGTTTTACGAAAGGCTTGCGACCGATCCCCTCGTCCGGAAGGTCAACGAAACCCTCGCAGCAGACGGGTTTTCCCGGGAATCGGTCAACGCAAACCCGGCGGCTGGTAATGAAGGTGCCTTTTCAATGACCTACCGGAACGCGGCAGGAGACCAGGCAGACCTCTCCGGTGCTATGTCAAACGGGACCGTTTCTTCGGTGCTCGAGCAGTCAGCCTCGGAGATCAACGTGACTGCGCCTCTTGCAGTCAATGCGACATACAAGTCGTTTGCAGGAGATCTTGCTGGCAAAGGGTACGTGAGAAACAAGACCCTCATGAATGTGACACTCTCCGGTGCAACCGTTAATATTTCGTACCTTTCCGGACAGGGATTACCTGCATACCTGAATGCAACCGTAGACAACGGGAACGTGACGCAGGTTTCACTTGAGAGGAAGCAGGGAAAAACAGATTACGTGCTTATTAGTTGTATTGCTGCATCTGCAATTATCCTTGCACTGGCTGCATGGCTGATTTACCGGCGCATGAAAGGGAAAAAGAAAATCGTATCTCCAATTTATGTGCCGCTTTGCCCGGTTCCGGAGGTACTGGATTACCGTAAAGAAGCCCTGCGGCTGCTTACTGAAGCGGAGGCTGCATTTGACCGTCAGGAATTCCGTGAGGCATACGGTTTTGCCGGGAGAGCCGCCCGGATCTTTTTCTCATATGACATTGGCGACCGGCGCGAACTCACGAACGCCGAACTTGGACCAGTGCTTGCTGCATCCGGGTATGCGGCAACGGCAGGTACAATGATGTCCCTCCTTGAACGGTGCAGCGATGTGAAGTTTGCAAAAGGTATGCCGGATACCGGTGAGTTCTCCGCGATGATCCGGCAGATCCGGGAAATGATAAACCAAAAGTAAATACCAGTCAATTCTTTTTTTTAGTGCGTGCCGGCACAACCGTGTTTCCTTGTTACGACTGTACCGGACTACTATTCAGGCACGAATTTTCCGAAAGTCTGCTCTTGAATCCATACTGCTGCCCAGAAAGTATTTATTACAAAATGTAAAACATAGTTTACGTGGTGTTTGTATGGAAACTGCAAACACCTTACAAGGAATACTAAACCGGAGAAATCCAGAAAGAAAATCCCAAAAACATACTATGCTGCACACATAGTATTCTGTGCCCGAACACTGTCCATCGGCAGTTCAGGCACACTGGCAGGACACTAATATCCAAAAACCTGCCGGCTCCGGTGGCAGGTTTCACATCAAATGACTAAAAAGGAGATGATACCAGTAAACCGGGAAACAACGCAGTTCAAATTTCCTCTGATTGCCCGATCACCGGGCAGGATGTCCACAATACCTCTTCACAATATCCAGCAATCCAAACAGGAATCCATCATCATACGGAGGGAAACTCCCTCACCTCTTGACTTTTTTTTGTTGTTTTTTTCACGGGATTTTTATTGTGCATACAGAAAGAAACCAGTTCATCTCATCAAAGGGGATTTAGGAATTTTACAGCCGTAAATAAATACAAAACTTGTTGTCGATCTAAAAGACAGGAACAATCCTGAAAAAATGCAAAGTGTCCCGGGTCGGAGAACAAAAAGCCGTTTTTTATTATCTGTTTGAGGAATTAAAAAAATGTCGAAAAAAAGCTTATTTTCTTTCAGCCATTACCAGAATTCATCGGATAGTTCCTTTACAACCGCTGCGGCAAAATCTTTCGCGGCAGCCGGGCCGTTTGCGGTAATAATCCGGTGATCTGTTACAACAGGCTGGTTTACAAGAACCGCCCCGCCTTTTTTCATTTCAAAAAAAGCCGCAGGACTGTTATAGGAGGTCGCTTTCTTTCCCTTGAGGATCCCGGAACGGGCAAGCACAGCAGGTGCAAGACAGATTGCAGCGACCACTTTATCGGATTCATGGAAAAACCGGGCCAGCTCAACGAGCACTTCGTCTTCCCAGAGATAGGTCTGGCTCCCGGCCCCCCCGATAATAATAAGCCCGTCATAATTCTTTGGGTCGACCTCCTCAAAAGAGAGCGAAGCTGTGGTTTTTCCGCCAAACATTCCCTTGCAGGTGCCAGGGCGTGTTGATGCAATATCAAATGCAATCCCGGCTTTTGTCAGGGCTGCAACCGGTTCGGTAAGTTCCTCATCACGGTACTTGTCCGGTGCTACTGCGATGACTGCTTTCTTCATGTTATCCGTAATTTTCTTTCTTAATATTTGATTGTTGGCAAACACGGACAAACAAAACGGCTTTGTGACTTTTCTATTGGGAAGATTTTACCAAAAGCAGGTACTGAGGTAATGACGTATCAAAAGTTCACATGCCGTAGGGACATGAAAATTAAAAACGACATTACATTCCAAAAGAGAAACAAAAAAGAGAAACAAAAAATTGATTTTATGGTTTCTTTACGATCACCGAATCGATGACCTTGTCCATGATTGCTTCACTGCGGTTCTTGAGGCCGAAGCCGACAATGATTGCCACCGCAGCACCAAGACCAAGACCAATGCCCCATGCAATAGGGGTTACAAACGTGTAGATAATGGTGAGGTCAAGCATCAGCTGGGAGAGAGCAAGGACCACAATCACAAAGTACATGAAAAGCCTGAGAAGGAAAAGAAACGGTGAGATGAACTCAATATTCTGCTTTGCATAATACTTTGTAAGGAAGTCGATGAAATAATCTACGAGCAGGAGACCCACGACAAGGATAATGATAAATGCTACCACATGCGGGATGTACTCAACGATTACCGTCATGAGCTCGCTCATGTAGTCCATGTTAAGGACATCGACTGCGGCAAGGATCGCAATTAAGTAAACAAAGATCCGTACTGCAATGTCGCCAATGTAACCCACCGTAATGCCGGCCTGTTTAACAGTCCCGGCAAAAGAGGTCTGGTCGGCAACCTCTTCGACAATGTGGTGTTCGCTTATCTTATCAAGAATAATCCGGACTGCCCTTCCTAATAAACGGCCGGCGATCCAGCCGATAAGAAGGATTACAATTGCACCCAGGATACTGGGAACATATGTCATAATAGTTGCATACCACTGGTCAATCAGACCTGGTGCTATAATATCCATTCAGAATTTCCTCCTATTTTTTTTCTATCCAAACCATAAAGTAATTAAATAATGTTGGAATAACCACATTGATCATTTTCAATAATAAAACTTTTTATGATTTACAATACAAATAAATAAGAAACAGCACTCATCAACATGTATTCTAACCTCAAATCTGAAAAATTAAGGGCACATAAATGATGCATGATTACCAGCAGGAACTTATTCTCATAAAAAATCTTCTCAAAGAAAACCCCGACGGGATGAGCGTTACAGACATAGCAAAAGCCCTGAAAAAGAACAAGAATACAACCGGCCGTTATCTCGATATTCTCCTGATCTCCGGGCAGGTGAATATGCGGACATATGGTATGGCCAAAGTGTTTACACTTTCACAGAGAGTTCCGCTTTCCGCGATGCTCAGTTGCTCAAAAGATCTCATTATGGTTTTAGACAATGAATCACGCATTATCGAGATTAACGATACGTTCCTGTCACTTCTGCATCTCTCGCGAAAGGATGCCGTGGGAAAAAACATTGCATATCTTAAATCACCGGATGTTGACGTACACGAACTTATCAGCTCCCTTTCAACAAAACCTTCAGAAACAGAAAACACTCTTTCATTCCATGTAAAAGAAACCGGCGAACGTATATTCAAGCAAAAGTCCATTCCAACGGTCTTTGATGATGGCGCCAGGGGATTTACCATTTTACTTTCCGATGTCACCGAGGATATTCTCCGGGAACGCGGGATCCGGGAATGGGAAGAACGGTTCAGGATGATGGCAGAGAATATCCGGGATGGTCTGCTTATCTTTGAAAATGAAAATTGTACATTTGCAAACGACAGGGTAGCCGAGATTACCGGATACACATTCGAAGAAATGTGGAAGATGAGACCCCTTGCAATTGTCGCACCGGAAGACCAGAAAATGATGGAGCAGACACTGGACAACTGGAATACCTCTGCTCCGGGGCTTGCCGAGTTCCAGTGCCAAATCCGAAGAAAAGACGGCGTGTACCGGTATGTTTATGTCAGGATCACTACTCTTAAACACGGGACTATCCTGTATCACTTTATTATTATGACCGATGTCACCGAGCTCCAGTCAAAGGGCGCAGCACTTGCTGAAAGCGAACAACGGTTCAGGATGATGGCAGAAAATATCCAGGATGCCGTGATTATTATTGAAAACGATAAGTTTGTCTATGTCAACAGACGCATCTGTGAGATTACAGGGTATACTATCGAAGACCTGAGTACAAAGAATGTGAATGACCTGACAACGCCGGAAACACGAATGATGATGGATGAACTTTTCAGGAAATCCCTGACCTGCACTGAACCTCCGGCAAAATACCAGTGCTGGATACTCTGCAAAAACGGGGAAAGGAGATGCATATACGGTCAGATAAATTCAGTGAAACACGGGGACATTATAAGTACTTACCTGACTATGACCGATGTGACTGCATTCGCACAACGCGAGCAGGAACTTACAGGCCGGATTGCTGCCCTTGAAAAACGTCTTGCGAAAGATCAATGAACATTTCATCTTTTCGGGCAAGGATTATTACATAACTGATGTCACAAGAAAACAGATCTTTTTAAGAGATTTTATCAGGAATAAGAAAACACTCTCTTTTTTTTAGAAGGAAATACTGTAAAACCCTCCCATGAATACCCGATACTGATCAACTCAAAAGAACATGAGGATTTTCTCAAAAATTACGGGAACCAGTGTTTGGTTCAGGTCAAAAGAAATAGTATGAATTTAGGGTTTTTTCACAATTGAATCAACCAGCTTGTCCATAAGTGCTTCGCTGCGATTCTTAAGGCCAAAGCCGACAATGATTGCCACCGCAGCACCAAGACCAAGACCAATGCCCCATGCAATCGGGGTTACAAACGTGTAGATAATCGTGAGATCGATTAACAACTGTGAGAGTGCAAGAATTGCAATTACAAAGTACAGGAAAATACGAAGAATTAACAGAACGGGTGAAATATATTCAACATTCTGGTTTTTGTAGTATTTATTAAGGGAATCAAGGAAATAATCAACCAGGAGGAATCCCACAGTCAGGATAATGACAAAGGCCGCGACATGCGGGATATAATCAATCACAGACGTCATCAGTTTACTGATGTAATCCATATTCAGGATGTCAACTGCAGCAAGGATTGCTATAAGATAGACAACAATACGGGTGAACAAATCTCCGATATATCCTACTGTGATACCGGCATTTGTAACAGTTCCGCGAACTGATGCCAGGTCTGCTCCCTTTTTTATGATCTGTTGCTCACTTATCTTATCAAGGACAACACGAACGGCCTTGCCAAGCAAGCGACCAACAATCCAGCCAATAATTAATACAACCAGTGCTCCCAGTATGCAGGGAACATAGGTCATGAGCGTTTCATACCACCGGGTTATAAGATCTACAGGTACAGAATCCATACGGTTTCCCCAATTATAATTGTATAGCTTATACCGTTTAACAATAAACAATTTAAAGTTTTCTTTTATTTATTACATTTATAGGTTACATTTGTTGATTATCAAGAGATACTATAATTGTTCAAATAATACTTAAAAACACTTCAAAGCGAAAAACACACTCCTGTTTCCCAGATTTTGCCAGTCATTACATATTAAGAAACTAAAAAACTAGTCCTCCAACGACTCCATAAAATATGTGGGAAAGAAAAATTTGCACGGGCATAAAATAAAGCCATTTATGATATTTGTGTACAATCCATTCGCGAAATATATAAATACTCAAAATTCAAACATGTACCAAAGTTTCTCATAATTAGGGATTTATATGAAATGTGACACACTATCCAGATTTTTTGCTCGTCCCAAAAAATCACCAGATTGCATATACAGAACCGTACCGAAGAATACGTTGCGGATCAGTGGACTGGTTTTCCTGATCTTCGCCTTCATCGCAGTGAGCCCGGTAACAGCCGGTTCAAAGTACATTGCGGGAAGCC